>NZ_NIPO01000002.1:2500-5646 GCF_002807015.1 Avrilella dinanensis
GGGTAGATCACACGGTTTCGCGTCTAACACTTCCGACTATAGCGCCCTATTAAGACTCACTTTCGTTACGGCTGCTCCGCTGAACGGATTAACCTCGCCGGAAACGTTAACTCGTAGGCTCATTATGCAAAAGGCACGCCGTCACCCCACTTAAGGGCTCCGACCGCTTGTAGGCGTATGGTTTCAGGTTCTATTTCACCCCGTTATTCACGGTGCTTTTCACCTTTCCCTCACGGTACTGGTTCTCTATCGGTCTCTCAGGAGTATTTAGCCTTAGCGGATGGTCCCGCCGAATTCAATCAGGGTTTCACGTGCCCCGACCTACTCAGGATACCACTATCTAATACAGCGATTACTTATACGGGACTATCACCCTCTGCGGTTCATCTTTCCAGATGATTCTAATTCTCTTTGCTTAAAATATCGTGGTCCTACAACCCCAATATTGCCGAAACAACATTGGTTTGGGCTAATCCGAGTTCGCTCGCCACTACTATCGGAATCACTTTTGTTTTCTTCTCCTCTGCCTACTTAGATGTTTCAGTTCAGCAGGTTCGCCTTCCTTTCGGAATGTTGTGTCTTCAACACAACGGGTTGCCCCATTCGGATATCTGCGGATCATATCGTGTGTGCCAATCCCCGCAGCTTTTCGCAGCTTATCACGTCCTTCTTCGCCTCTGAGAGCCTAGGCATCCCCCATACGCCCTTAGTTTGCTTTTTGTGCTCTACAATTTAGCTCCTAGCTCTTAGCTTTTAGTCTTGAGTTCGAAAACTTAAAACTTATAACCAATAACTTAAAACTAAATCTGTGCTTTATATTATTATTTTTGCTTTTTGTTTTTAGATTGTTAGCTTTCTGATTTTAAGTTCTCGAACTTAAAACTTAAAACTAACAACTTAAAACTAAAAAATATCTTTTCTACTTCTTAAATGTATCTCAATATGTCAATGTACTTCTTTTAGCGAAGAGGCAAAAGTTAATTAGTAATTAGCGATTAACTAATGGCTTTTTTCTCTTATCTCTTGGCTAATCCGTGGAGAATATCGGAGTCGAACCGATGACCTCCTGCGTGCAAGGCAGGCGCTCTAGCCAGCTGAGCTAATCCCCCATTTACTAGTCGTTAGTAATTAGTGATTAGTAATTAGTCGATAATTACTTCAACTTCTAGAATTTCCTTCTATAAATACTTTCCTACTCTTTACTTTTTACTAATAACTATTCTCTAATAGCTATTATATAGTAGTCCCGGGCAGACTCGAACTGCCGACCCCTACATTATCAGTGTAGTACTCTAACCAGCTGAGCTACGAGACTATGTATTCAAGTATTTACTCTTTTTTTTTGAACTAACAGCTAAGAAACCAAGTCAAAATCTATCACTTATAGAAAGCCTTTTTTCTCTAGAAAGGAGGTGTTCCAGCCGCACCTTCCGGTACGGCTACCTTGTTACGACTTAGCCCCAGTCACTAGTTTTACCCTAGGCAGCTCCTGTTACGGTCACCGACTTCAGGTACCCCCAGCTTCCATGGCTTGACGGGCGGTGTGTACAAGGCCCGGGAACGTATTCACCGGATCATGGCTGATATCCGATTACTAGCGATTCCAGCTTCACGGAGTCGAGTTGCAGACTCCGATCCGAACTGTGACCGGTTTTGTAGATTCGCTCCTGCTCGCGCAGTGGCTGCTCGCTGTACCGGCCATTGTAGCACGTGTGTGGCCCAGGACGTAAGGGCCGTGATGATTTGACGTCATCCCCACCTTCCTCTCGGTTTACACCGGCAGTATGGCTAGAGTTCCCGACATGACTCGCTGGCAACTAACCAAAGGGGTTGCGCTCGTTATAGGACTTAACCTGACACCTCACGGCACGAGCTGACGACAACCATGCAGCACCTTGTAATTTGTCCGAAGAAAAATCTGTTTCCAAATCTGTCAAACTACATTTAAGCCCTGGTAAGGTTCCTCGCGTATCATCGAATTAAACCACATGCTCCACCGCTTGTGCGGGCCCCCGTCAATTCCTTTGAGTTTCATTCTTGCGAACGTACTCCCCAGGTGGGATACTTATCACTTTCGCTTAGCCACTCAAACATCAATCTGTCCAAACAGCTAGTATCCATCGTTTACGGCGTGGACTACCAGGGTATCTAATCCTGTTCGCTACCCACGCTTTCGTCCATCAGCGTCAATAATCTGTTAGTAACCTGCCTTCGCAATCGGTATTCCATGTGATATCTATGCATTTCACCGCTACACCACATATTCTAGTTACTTCACAAATATTCAAGACTATCAGTATCAAAGGCAATTTTTCGGTTAAGCCGAAAACTTTCACCCCTGACTTAACAGCCCGCCTACGAACCCTTTAAACCCAATGATTCCGGATAACGCTCGAATCCTCCGTATTACCGCGGCTGCTGGCACGGAGTTAGCCGATCCTTATTCTTACGGTACCGTCAAGTCTCTACGCGTAGAGAGGTTTCTTCCCGTATAAAAGCAGTTTACACACCATAGATGCGTCGTCCTGCACGCGGCATGGCTGGTTCAGACTTCCGTCCATTGACCAATATTCCTCACTGCTGCCTCCCGTAGGAGTCTGGTCCGTGTCTCAGTACCAGTGTGGGGGATCTCCCTCTCAGGACCCCTACCCATCATTGCCTTGGTATGCCGTTACCATACCAACTAGCTAATGGGACGCATGCTCATCTTGTACCGATAAATCTTTAATATATAAATAAGGCTATCTATATATCACATGAGGTATTAATCCGGATTTCTCCGGGCTATCCCTCAGTACAAGGCAGATTGCATACGCGTTACGCACCCGTGCGCCGGTCTCTTTGGAGCAAGCTCCAAATACCCCTCGACTTGCATGTGTTAGGCCTGCCGCTAGCGTTCATCCTGAGCCAGGATCAAACTCTTCATCGTATAATCTTTATTCTAACCCTCAATAAACTCAAAATCTTACTTAGCTTCTTCTTTTTGCTGTCAATCCAATATGTATATGTACGTCGTATTCTTCTTTTGTTAGAATATCGGAAAGTCAAATCTTTTCCCTTCCTCCATTCTCTCGCCTTTCATGTTCAAAGCGGGTGCAAAAGTAATTACCTTTTTTCATTCAACAAAACTTTTTTGTACTTTTTTT
>NZ_NIPO01000003.1 GCF_002807015.1 Avrilella dinanensis
GCTATAACTGCGTTAAATTTTAAAACGATAGCTCTGCTATCCTTTGAAAATTTGCCTTGTTCTACCTCAAAAATAACCTATAAACATTTTTACAATACAAATACAGGCTCTAACAAAAAACCTGAAAAAGGTGGTATTGTTTAAATAGCATTCTTGTACCAGCGAGGAAAAAACCAAATTAATAGTTTTTCATCAGATTTTAAATCTTATTTAGTAATCAGATTTCTCTTAAAAAAAGTTTAAAAATTTCAAAAAAATAAGTATATTTGGAATTGTACATTTAAAAAACAATGATATGAAAAAAATAATTATTCTGTCTGCGGCCGCGATGCTGGCCGGAAGTGTTTATGCAGGAGGATATCGTATCAGTATGCAAGGACAAAGACAGTTGGCAATGGGGCACACCGGAGTCGCTGTTATCAACGGCAACGCTGAAAGTATTTTCTTCAATCCTGCCAATGGAGTTTTTCTGGAAAACCGGTTCAGTTTCTCAGCCGGAGCATCGGCTTTGTTTGCTAATACGAAGTTTCAGAACTCTACTTATAACTGGACAAACAGTTCCGAAAATTTAGGAACACCTGCGTACTTTTATGCTAATTACAAAATTTCTGACCGTTTTGCTGTCGGATTAGCCGTTTACACGCCTTATGGTAGTGCGGTGGACTGGGATACCGACTGGCAGGGTTCGCATTTGGTAAACAACATCGACCTCAAAGCATTTTTCATTCAGCCTACTGTTTCTTACATGGTTAATGATTATGTAAGTATCGGAGCCGGATTGATTTATGTTAATGGCGGCGTAGAGTTCAACAGAAACCTGTCCAGAAGCATGACTGACGACCAAGGTAACCGCTCTGATGTTACCCTTGATGCCAAAGGCGTTACTGCCTGGGGATACAATGTGGGATTAACCGCCCGGTTAGACGACTATGTTACTTTTGGGGTTAATTATCGCTCTCATATAGATATGGAAGTTGAAAACGGCGAAGCTACATTCTCGGATTTGCCTGATTTTCTGAAACCTACTTATGAAGGAACAACTTTTTCAGCAAGTATGCCTTTACCTGCCGAGCTGACTTTCGGTTTTTCTTACCAAATCAATGAACAATGGCTGGCAGCAGTCGAGATGAATCATACTTATTGGAATAAATATGAGTCATTGGATATTGAATTCAGTAACGGAACAAGTTCAGTTAACCCGAGAAGGTATAAAAATTCTAATACATATCGTGCCGGAGTGCAATACACGCCGAGCGAAAAACTATCTCTCAGAGTAGGAGGGTATTACGACGAAACACCCGTTCGGAGTGGTTATTTTGCACCGGAAACACCAAGAAACAACTCTTTAGCAGGTACATTAGGATTTACTTATAACATTACGCCGAAATTGGGTGTAGATGTATCGGCATTGTTCATTCACTTTGATGAATTTGAAGGACATTATGACCATTATATCGAAGATGGATTGCCAGTGTCGTTCGGAGGAACATACCGTTCGGCGGTTGGCTCTGTTGGATTGGGATTATCGTATAATTTTTAAAATTTTGAGAGATGAAAAATAAATTTATATATCTGTCTGTATTAGCTCTCGGATTAGTTGCCTGTGAGCCTGAGTTTGACAACGAATTAACACCCGACTCATACAGCAGTGGCGAAGCTGATTTTACGACTTATGTGGCGATAGGAAACTCGTTAACTGCCGGATACATGGACGGTACCATGTTCAGAAGCGGACAGCAGAACTCATTCCCTAATTTGCTGGCACAACAATTCAGTGTAGTTGGCGGAGGCGAATTTACACAGCCTTCTTATGCCGATGATGTAAATGATTTGGGAGGGCTATTGCTTGGTGGACAGCCTATTCAGGGCTTTCCAACCCGTATGGCAATATTGATGACGGCTGATGGTTCAGGACCGGTTAATTTAGCCGGAACATCTTCTATCGAAGTGAGTGATTTGCAACAAACGGCATACAATAATATGGGTGTTCCCGGAGCGAAATCATTCCATTTGGTTGCACCGGGTTATGGTAACATCGCCAATTTAGCTACCGGGCGAGCCAACCCGTATTTTGTCAGACACGCTACTTCGCCTGACGCATCGGTTTTGTCAGATGCTTTGAGTATGAATCCGACATTTTTTACCAACTGGATTGGTAACAACGATGTGTTGTCTTACGCCACGTCGGGTGGAACAGGTGTTAATCAGGAAGGAAATATTGACGTAACAACTTACGGTGGCAATGATATTACCGACCCGCAGGTATTTGCATCGGTATATTCTACCCTTATAGATGGATTAACAGCTAACGGAGCGAAAGGAGTTGTAATGACTATTCCTTCTGTTACTTCAATTCCGTATTTTACAACTGTACCGTACAATCCGCTGACAGCAGAACAGCTTGGCGGCGATGCGGTAATTGATATGCTTAACGCTCAGTTGGGGCAATTAAAACAAGTGTTGGCAGTATTCGGCGAAGGCGACCGCTTGCAGTTGTTTTCCAAAACAGCCGCCAATCCGGTGTTGATTAAAGACGAAACACTAACTGATTTGTCACAACAGATTACTGCGGTATTGCTATCATTGCCTGATGCTGGTTTTTCTCAGGAAGAAGCCACGGCGATAGGGACTATATTCGGACAGGCACGACATGCAACAGCAGATGATTTGTTTACTTTAACAGCAAGTGGAGTAATTGGGCAAACGAGCTTGGTCTTGCCTAATCCTTTTAATATCATGGGAGTTACTTATCCGTTAGATGATATGTATGTGTTGATTCCGGCAGAACAAGCGGAAATCAGTACGGCAACTACGCAATTCAATCAGATAATAAGAAGTATTGCCGCATCGAAAAACTTAGCTGTAGCTGATATGAACGATATTTTAAATCAACTGGTTTCCGGGATACGGGCGACAGATGGTCAGATTTATACTGCTGATTATTTCAGTGGTGTAGGAAATATGAACAGAGTTTTGTTCTCTTTGGACGGTGTTCACCCGAATGCCAGAGGATATGCTTTTGTGACCAATGAAATCATTAAGGTAATAAACAGGCATTATAAAGCACATTTGCCTTTGGTAAACGTAGCTGAATATCCGGGACCGAAAATTGTAACTTCAAATAATTAGATATGAGATTTATTATAAATTTACTGATTACGGCATTGGTCGTTTTCGGATTGGCACATCTTCTGCCAGGTGTCAGCGTAGATAGTTATATCACTTCGTTGTGGGTAGTGGTGGCTCTCGTGCTGCTCAACCTGATTGTTAAACCGATTTTGCAGATATTGACATTTCCTATCACTATTCTCACGTTAGGTTTGTTTCTCTTTGTCATCAACGCAGTAATTATCATGTTGTGTGATTACTTTGTGGGCGGATTTAACGTAGAGAATTTCTGGTATGCTTTGCTGTTTAGTCTGGTGCTTTCTTTGGTAGAGTCCGTTATCGGCGGAATGCTTACCGAATAACATTCACTAAGCGTAGCATAATCAATCGATTAAAAAATTGGTTGGCTTGTAAAAATATCTTAATTTTGCAAGCCAATTTTATTATGTAAATATCAAACAATGAATATCACAAAAAATAATGTAGATGCATTAAATGCAATTGTTACGATTGATGTAACCCGAGATGATTTCCAAAATAACGTAGAGGAAGTGCTTAAAAACTATAAAAAAAACGCTTCAATCCCGGGATTCAGAAAAGGACAAGTGCCGATGTCTTTAATCAAAAAGCAGTATGAAACAGCTGTAATGATTGACGAAATCAATAAATTACTTCAGGAAAAACTCAGCGAATATATCCAGGAAGAAAAACTTGACATATTAGGAAATCCACTACCGGTAGCAAAAGATATAGACTGGAATTCAGATACTTTTTCTTTCGATTTTGAATTAGGTTTGGCACCGGAATTTGACGTTGATTTGTCTGCAAAAAATGACATCGTAAGATATGAAATCGAAGCTGACGAGGAAATGTTGAATGAGCAAGTGGAATATATCCAGAAACAATACGGCAAAGAAGTACACAAAGAAAACGTGGACGAAGACGATGATATTACCGTAAAAGTAAGCAATGAAGAAGAAAACATCGAGAACACATATACTTTCAATGTGTCTGAAATCAGAACAAAAACCAATCAAAAGAAATTTATCGGTAAAAAAACAGGCGATACCGTAAAAATTTCAACCAAAGGTTTGTTTAAAGACGACCATAAGTTGATGGAAATGCTAAATGTGGATCACGATAAAGTTCACGGATTAGAAATCGACGTTGACTGCACGGTTGAAGATATCGTAAACAGAGAAAAAGCAGAACTAAACCAAGAGTTTTTCGACAGACTTTTCGGCGAAGGTAAAGTAACTTCGGAAGCTGAATTGAAAGAAAAAATCAAAGATGACGCCGAAAAACAGTTTGCTCAGCAAGCCGACCATAAATTTACTAATGATGTGGTGGAGTTTTTGGTAGCCAACACCAAAGTTGATTTGCCGGAAACTTTCCTGAAAAAATGGTTACAAACCGTAGGCGAAACCAAACTGGACGAACAACAAGCCGAAGAAGAATACAACAAATCAGAAAATGGATTGAAATACCAGCTGATTGAAGGTAAACTAATTAAAGATAACGAGTTGCAGGTAACGATTGAAGAAATAAAAAATCATGCAGCAGATTTAATCAAACAACAACTGGCACAATTCGGGCAAGCTGATATAGCTGAAGACGAAGTAAACAACATCGTTGGAAGAGTATTGACTAATCAGGAAGAAACACAAAGAATCTCTGAGCAGATAATGAACGAAAAAATGCTCAAATTGTTCTCTGATAACGTGAAAGCCAAAGCCAAAAAAGTAACTTACAAAGATTTTGTTAAGGAAGTATATGGCGAATAATTAAGTCAGAAAAAATAATTACCTTTGAACGTCAAATCACATTCGGTTTGACGTTTCTTTTATTTAAAAAACAAAATTATGGATTACGGAAAAGAATTTAAAGAATACGCAACTAAACATCACGGAATCAATAGTATGTACTACGACAAAATCGTATCAAGCATGACTCCGTATATTATCGAAGAACGCCCGATGAATATCGCCTCAATGGACGTTTTCTCTCGTTTAATGATGGACAGAATCATTTTTTTAGGCACAGGAGTTGACGACTATGTTGCCAATATCATTCAGGCACAGCTTTTGTTCCTGCAAAGTGTGGACAGTAATAAAGACATCAGCTTGTATATTAATTCACCGGGAGGGAGTGTTTATGCCGGATTAGGGATTTACGACACCATGCAGTTGGTTGAGCCGGACGTGGCGACTTTGTGTGCCGGAATGGCAGCGTCTATGGGAGCTGTTTTGTTGTGTGCAGGAGCTGAAGGAAAACGTTCTGCGTTGCCACATTCTCGTGTGATGATTCATCAACCGTCGGGTGGAGCACAAGGCGTGGCTACCGATATGGAAATCAACCTCAAAGAAATGTTGAAACTCAAAGAAGAATTATATCAAATCATCTCTCAGCATTCCGGACAGCCATACGACAAAGTGTTTAAGGATTCAGAAAGAGATTACTGGATGAGAGCCGATGAAGCCAAAGAATATGGTATGATTGATGAGGTTTTAGTGAGAAATAAGAAATCAGAATAGATGATGGATAACGAAGAATATGGTGGATGTTCATTTTGCGGAAGACCCAAAGCCGAGACGCAGATTTTAGTTGGTGGTATAGATGCCAATATCTGTGAGAGATGTATTGAACAAGCCCACCATATAGTATTAGAGGAAGCTGCACACCGTGGTGGAGAAAATCTGCAAGATGAATTATTGTTGAAAAAACCAATAGAAATCCGGGAATTTTTGGATAAATATGTGGTAGGACAAGACAAAACCAAAAAAGTATTGTCCGTAGCGGTATATAATCATTACAAAAGATTGTTGCAGCCGGAAGACAGAAATGATGTAGAAATCGAAAAAAGTAATATCATTGTTGTTGGACAAACCGGAACAGGTAAAACCTTGGTAGCGAAAACAATAGCAAAAATGCTTAATGTGCCTTTGGCTATCGTTGATGCAACCGTATTGACAGAAGCAGGTTATGTCGGCGAAGATGTGGAAGGTATTTTGACTAAACTTTTACAAGCCGCCGATTATGATGTGGAAAAAGCTGAAAAAGGAATTATTTTTATTGATGAGATAGATAAAATTGCCCGGAAAAGCGACAATCCGTCGATTACCAGAGATGTTAGCGGAGAAGGTGTGCAACAGGCATTACTGAAATTGCTGGAAGGGTCAATCGTGAATGTGCCGCCAAAAGGAGGTCGTAAACATCCTGACCAGAAATTTATTGAAGTAAATACGCAAAACGTCTTGTTTATTGCCGGTGGGGCGTTTGACGGTATTGAAAGAATCATTTCTAAAAGAATGAATTTCCAGGCAATCGGTTATGGTTCCGGGGAGGAAAAAGCGAATGTAGATAAAGAAAATCTTTTGCAATACGTTATTCCAAAAGATTTGAAAGATTTCGGATTGATTCCCGAAATTATTGGTCGTTTGCCGGTGCTTACCCACATGGATCCATTGGACCACAAAACCTTACGAATGATATTGACCGAACCGAAAAATGCTTTGGTAAAACAATACCAAAAACTTTTTGATATGGACGGTATCCGTTTGGAATTTACAGAAGACGCCTTGGATTATCTGGTAGATAAAGCCATGGAGTATAAACTCGGTGCACGAGGATTGCGTTCGTTGTGTGAAGCCGTACTGACCGATGCAATGTATGAATTGCCGGGCAGTGATATAGCTGAATTAACGGTGGACGAATTATATGCTAAAAATGCCATCGACAGAAATTTGAGTACGCAATTAGAGGCAGTAAGTGCATAGCATTCTTAAAAATTGGTAAATAAAAAAACCGGCAAGATTTTAAAATCTTGCCGGTTTTGTATTGACTGTGAATATATTATTGTTTACTCACTTTCACGGTTTGGATAGTTCCGTTGATGTTTACTTTCACAAAATAATTCCCTGTTGGCAATGCACTCATGTCAATTTGAGTAGTCGTTGCATTTACAGCTTTTGTGATTACGGTTTGACCGAGTGTATTAATAACCGCTACATCAGTAATTTCTTCATTATAAGAAATATGGAAGAAATCTTTGGTAGGATTAGGATAAACTTTGAATGCTTGTTTGTCAAAATCGTTAGCACTTGTGGTAAGTGTTACGGTAACTGCCAACGCATCATCACTTGTACAATCGCCTACAGTTTGTGTTACAAAATAAGTGGTGTTGTCCTCAGCCGGTGTGTCAGCCGGAAGTTCATTTTCTAAATCAGCATCAGCATACCAGGTAAAAATTGCATCTTCCTCGCCTGTAATAATTAAATCAGCCAATGTTTGTCCTTCGTCAAGTGTTTGCTCAGCATCTCCTGACGGAGCATCGAGGTCACAAGGTTCGACTTCGCTATATCCCGTCCATTCGATGTTGTCTAATGTTATTTGTGCTCCGGTTGCACGTATTTCTATAGTAAATTCTCCTTCAATATTGATATCGTTAACCTCAAAAGGATAAATAGTTGGATCTTCCCCACTTTCAAAGTTTAATACAAACTCGTCGCCAATAAGAACACCGTTAATAAGTAATTCCAAACCTCTCGCTCCGCCTCCGGTAAATGCTTTGCGTGTGTCAACAGAGAAATTTCCAATACCTCCCTGAATGGTTGCTGTTAAATTACCACCTTCGTTGTTATTTCTCAGCATTATACCTTCTTCGGTAATAGGGTAACTACCCTCGTCTCTCGCTTCGGTATATTCCCAAGTGATGCCGTCATTTCCTACAAAAGAACCGTCAGAATAACTGTTTCCTGGTAGTTCTGTAGCATTGTCAAAAGTTTCCAAACCTTGTGCAGATACTATCATGACAGATAGCAATGCAAAAAGCATACATGTAATCTTCTTCATAGTTATAAAATTTAATAGTTAGTGGTACAAAATTAATAAAAAAATTAATTAGATAATATGCTGTGGGGATTTTTTGAGGTTATTTTATTGTAAAGTAATTATTTTGTTTGTTGTTTTCCTACTTCAAATCCTGTTACCGCACGACTCAAGCGAACAGGCGAAGTAATCCTTTCGTGTGGTGGGGCATTGTATTACTTTAAAAAAAAGAGTATATTTACAAAACGGTCGTAGAAAAGACGTTTAACGAAGATCCAAAACAACCTCTAAAAATTTGTAAAACTTCATTAACAGATTAGATGAAAAATAGATGGATTATGAGATTATATATTTTACTGATTTTAATTGTATGTAACACAAATGTTTTTTCTCAAAAATTAGATATAAGATTTGATGAGGAGTGTCATAACGAAAATTCAGAAATATTATTAGATGTTATGGAAGATGTTTTGGGAGAAAAAAGAGTGAAAAAGATTGTCAAAAAAGGATATAAAATAGAGTTTATAGATCCAGATATAAATATTTTCAAATACCAAAGAGAGGTTAGAGCGTCTGTAACATTTGATGTGTTGGGTACGATTAAAGATGTTGAATTTAATGCTTATGACAATTTATTGACGAATAGAGATAAGAAAAAAATCTGGAATTATATATTAGAGAATCAAACACCGTTTAATATATGCTGGTATAATATGTACGAATTAAAAAAGCGTTTAAATGCAGGTATAGATATAAATACCATAAGAGAGGCATTCTATATTAGTTTGTATAGAAATGATTTAGGAAATAGTAGATATACGCTTGATATTGAATTCCCTGGACTTATAACCCAAGAATTCTATGATAAATATCTTTAAAGATTTGAAATATGAAAACTAGTTTTACAATCATAACATCACTATTTATTTTGTTAACGAGCTGTACCAAGTCAAAGAAAGAAGAATTAAAAGCTTATCTAACCAACGACTCTATATCAATGTGGGATATTACAATGAAAAGATTAGCCGTATTGAGTGACACTACATATTATCATCATTACTTTAGAAGTATTAGTTTTGGTGGAAATTTTGAATGTAATCAGTATGCTTATACAATATATGGAGATAGAATTATAGATTTTTTAGGGCCTAAACCCAATTATTTAGGCTTATGCAACAAATGGGAAATATTAAACGACTCCACAGTAAAACTCAATTGTAGAGATGTCTTCGTAGTAAAGGTAATTAGTAGAGACACGGTACATTTGATAGATACTTTAGGAGTAAAACAACACGAAATGTATAGAGTACAACCTCCATGGAATATTGACGAAGAGACTGTGAAAATAAGAGATCAAAAAGTGAAAAGTGGTGAATATTTAGATAAAAGAGTATATTAACAACGACAATACCCCAGCTATGTTGCTATCTGATGACCTCTAAAAAATAAATGCAAATTAATTTTTAAACGAATTACACCTATAATTATAATTATTTATGATACGGAAAGCTGTGTTATTAATCTCTTAAACCAGACTTCTGAAATCTGATTCCTACCGGCTATAAAGCTAAAATCCGTATCTTTGCTAAAATTACAATAATGAAAGGTGTTTTAATAGTCAATCTCGGCTCACCTGAGTCGCCTACGCCGGAAGCGGTCAAACCTTACTTGGAAGAATTTTTGATGGACAAACGCGTGATTGATCTTCCATATTGGTTGCGAGCTCTTATTGTGAAAGGAATTATACTAAGAACCCGCCCGGAGAAATCAGCGGCGGCATACCAAAAAATATGGTGGGACGAGGGTTCGCCGCTCATCGTTATCTCTGAAAGAACAGTACAAAAAATAAAACCGCAGGTGGAAATTCCGGTTGCTTTGGCGATGAGATACGGACAACCGTCTCTCAAAAAAGGACTGACAGAATTGTATCAAAAAGGTGTGACGGAAGTATTGCTTTTGCCGATGTATCCGCAATATGCCATGGCAACCACCGAAACCATCGAAGTGCTGGCACAGGAATTGGTTGGAAAATATTTCGTCGGAATGAAATTAGAATTTTTTCCACCTTTCTATAACAAACAAGGCTATATTGATTCATTGGCAGCCGTGATGCAACAGGGAATTGAAGGTTTTGACTATGACCATTTGTTATTTTCATACCACGGTGTTCCCGAACGCCATATTAAAAAAACCGACCCGACCAAAAGTCATAAAAAAATTATCGATGGCGAATATTGCTGTCAACCCGACACACCACCGGCTGAAAAATGTTATCGGACACATTGTTTTGAAACAACCAGACTGGTGGCGGAAAAATTACAGCTCAACCCTGATAAATACAGTATTTCGTTTCAATCCCGATTAGGAATGGATAAATGGCTCGAGCCGTTTACGTCTGATAGAGTAGAGGAATTAGCGAAAAACGGTGTGAAAAAAATAGCGGTCGTTACGCCTGCGTTCGTTGCGGATTGTATCGAAACTTTAGAAGAAATCGAAATGGAAGCAGGCAAAAGTTTTAAAGAAAACGGCGGTGAAGTTTTTAAGATGATTCCTTGTCTGAATGATGAAGAAATCTGGGTAAACACGCTTAGCGACTGGATTAACGACTGGACAAAAAAATAGAAAATGTACTTATATCTCAAAGCACTACATATCATATTTGTCGTTTGCTGGTTTGCCGGATTGTTTTATGTCGTTCGGCTGTTTGTGTATTATGCTGAAGCACAGGATAAGACCGAAATTGAAAAAAATATACTGAGCGACCAATACCGGTTGATGATAAAACGACTGTGGAGTATCATCACTTTTCCGTCAGCGATTCTGGCAACAATTTTCGGAGTTGGTATGCTTGTTGAAAACCCGTCTTTGCTGCAAATGCCGTGGATGCACGTCAAATTGTTGTTTGTGGTATTGCTGTGGATATACCATTTCAGGTGCCAACAGTTTGTCACGCAGATTAACCAAAACCAAATGCACAGGAAATCTTCTTTTTTCCGGGTTTGGAATGAAGGAGCGACTTTGATTTTATTTTCTGTAGTTTTTTTAGTAGTTTTAAAAAACGCAATCAACTGGATTTTTGGTGTGATAGGTTTATTATCTTTGTTTATCCTGTTGATGATAGGATACAAATGGTATAAACGCGTTCGGCTGCGAAAAAATAAAGATGAAAAGCATAAGTTTTAAAAATCCATCGCTAAAAGTCAGAATATTTCTTTCGATGATATTCCTGACGCTGATTTCGTCGGTGCTTATCGCATTGGTGGCGGTCTATCAGTTTGACAGCGAAGCCAAAACTTACCATCAACAGAATTTAGAGAGAAAAGAAACTGCGGTTAATGAGCATATTAATTTTGTGCTCAGTACGTCCAACACTGTGTTGAGTACAGACAAGCTGCCGTCGATTTTCCGTGATAAAATTCATGAGCTGGCAGCTATTCACAACACCCAGATTGATATTTATGATTTGAAAGGAAAGCTGTTGATTTCTTCCAAAGGAAATTTTAACAGCCGTCCCGTTTATCCCGCAGGAATTTCCCAAAATATACTTCGGATAATCGAATCAACACCGAGCAAACGCTTTGTGGATTTGAAGCTGATTGACGGCGTGCGACATCGTTCTACCTACAACTATATCCGCGACCCGCAGTTCAAACCGTTAGGGATTGTTAATCTGCCATACACCGAAGACACTACTTTTTATGACGAGGAAATGAAAGGTTTTCTGATAAGATTCAGCCAGATTTATCTTTTTGTATTCCTGCTGTCGATTGTAATTGCTTATTTTTTATCGACCTATATCACACGGACTTTGCAGATGATTAGCGAGCATTTACAACAGACACAAATCACAAGAAAGAATAAAAAAATCAAGGCAGAAGATGCCTCGCATGAAATATCTTCACTAATTGATTCTTACAACAAAATGGTTGATTTGCTGGAAGAAAGTGCGTCGAAACTGGCTCAGAGCGAACGGGAAAGTGCCTGGCGGGAAATGGCAAGGCAGGTGGCACACGAAATCAAAAATCCGCTTACACCAATGCGACTGACTGTGCAGAGTTTTCAACGGAAATTTAATCCCGCAGACCCTGAAATCCACGACAAAATCACTGATTTTTCCAAAACGTTGATTCAGCAAATCGATACGATGAGTTCGGTAGCGTCGGCATTTTCTAATTTTGCCTCCATGCCGGCTCAGAAGAATGAAACCCTGAATATTGTCGAGGTGGTTGAACTGGCATTGGAAATTTTCAATCAGGATTATATCCTTTTCGAGAGTGAGAAAGAAGAAATCATTACCACTTTTGACCAAGCACAGATTATCAGGGTAATTACCAATTTAGTTAAAAATGCGATGCAGGCAATTCCTGATTATGAGCCCTTTCCGAGTATTCGGGTACATTTGTATAGTGATGATAAACAGGTGGTTATTGAAGTGAAAGACAACGGAACGGGAATTCCGCCTGAAATTCAGGAAAAAATATTTGAACCTAAATTTACCACCAAAACCAGCGGTATGGGGCTTGGATTGGCAATGATTAAAAATATTGTGGAATCCTATCAGGGAAGTATTACCTTTGAAACTGTAAAAAATAAAGGAACAGTTTTTTATGTTCGATTACCAATAACTCAAAAATAACCAGATATGAATTTTGAAAACATTTTAGTAGAGAAAAAAGAGCAGATTGCCCAAATTACCATCAACAGACCGAGTAAGCTAAATGCATTAAATAAAGCGACTATTGAAGAATTGCACGGGGCTTTTAAGGCATTGCAGGATGATAAATCGGTACGTGCAATTATCATCACAGGAAGTGGCGAAAAGGCGTTTGTTGCGGGTGCAGATATTTCAGAATTTGCTGATTTTGACGAAAAACAAGGTGCTGAATTGGCAGCGAAAGGGCAGGAGTTATTATTTGATTTTGTAGCTAATATGAGCAAGCCGGTTATTGCAGCAGTAAATGGTTTTGCTTTGGGCGGCGGTCTGGAACTCGCGATGGCGGCACATATCAGAGTGGCGTCGGACAATGCCAGAATGGGACTTCCGGAAGTGACTTTAGGTGTTATTCCGGGATATGGCGGAACGCAGCGTTTGCCGCAATTGGTCGGGAAAGGACGTGCCAACGAAATGATTATGACAGCTCAAATGATTGATGCTCAAACAGCATTGCAATATGGTTTAGTCAATCATGTAACGGCTCAGCCGGAATTGTTGCAGAAAGCAGAAGAAATCGCTCAGAAAATTGCTAGAAATTCCCCATCGGCAATCAATATGGCGATTGAGGCTGTGAATGCTAATTTTGAAGATGGCGTAAACGGATTTGAAACCGAAATCAAAAATTTCGGTATTTGTTTTGGTACAGCTGATTTCAAAGAAGGGACAACAGCATTCCTCGAAAAGAGAAAACCAGAGTTTAAGTCTTAAGTTTATGGATTGAAACAACTAAAAACCTGCAAAACGTTAGTCTTGCAGGTTTTTTAGCTAATACCTATAGCTATGGTTTCTGATTTACCACCTGCCGGATATCGTCTGATGCCGGCGATTCAAATATTTCTAAGTCGAAGAATTTAACCGCTGCAAACAAATGGTCGAAAATATTGGATATAATACTTTCGTATTCGCCCCAAACGGTACTGTTTGTAAACATATACAACTCTAATGGTAATCCTTTTTCGGTTGGTTGAAGCTGGCGTACCATTAAAGTCATTCCGCTGTGTATATTGGGGTTGTGTCTGAGGTATTGTGTGATATAAGCTCTGAATAAACCGACGTTGGTCATTCGTCGTCCGTTTACCGGCATGTTTACATCAATTTGATTAACCTCGTTATATTGCTGGATTTCTGTTTTTCGCTGGTCAATAAATTCTTTAAGAATCTCGATTTTGTATAGCCCATTAATTTCTTCGTCGGTCATAAAACGAATAGAAGATATTTTAACATTCAAAGCTCTTTTTACTCGTCTTCCCCCTGCATCTTGCATTCCACGCCAGTTTTTGAAAGCTTCAGAGAGTAAGAGGTAAGTCGGGATAGTGGTAATAGTCTTATCGAAATTCTGAACTTTTATATTGTTCAAGTTAATTTCTATTACATCGCCATCGGCCCCGTGTTTAGGCATTTCAATCCAGTCGCCCACTCTAACGGAATCGTTGGTTGAAACCTGTATGCTAGCAACCAGACCTAAAATAGTGTCTTTAAAAACCAACATTAAAATGGCAGATGCTGTTCCTAAAGAAATAAAAAAACTTTTCGGGTCGGTGCCCGTAATGATAGAAAAAATAAATGAACCCCCGATGAAATACAACACAATGTCGATTACCTGCAGGTAGCTATTCAGAGGTTTGTCTTTGAAAGCAGGTTTTAGAGCAAGTACATCTTTGGCAGTTTTGAAGCCGGAATGAACAATACGCAAAAATGCTAAAAGCATGAGAATATTGATAATAGTGGCAAGAACCTCTGCTGTATTGGGAAAAGGTTTGAATACAATCGGAATAAAGATTTTCAGAACGATCAACGGAATATAACTGCCGATATGATTGAGCGTTTTGTTTTTAATCAGAAAATCGTCTATTTGATTTTTGGTGTTAAGAATGAACTTAACAACTTTATTGATGATTAATTTATTGGTCACCCAGTGAATGATTAAAAAAGCAAGAATAAGAATAACCACCCAAATGGCGGTGTTGAGAAAATGCAAGGTGTTGTCGGAAAGGTTAAGGGCTTGTAATTTTTCGAAAGAGTAATTGTATAGATTTAAAGTATCCATGTAATTGATTTAGATGGTTTGTTTTGTTTGAGAGACAAAGTTAAGGGATTCCGTATGTATTATCAAATTATACATGGAAGAATAGGGAATGAAATGAATAGGAAAACAAGGTATATTTTTTATAGAAAAAATATTTGCGGTAAAAAAAATTAAGTTTTATATTTGCACTCACAAAATAAGCGGAAGTAGCTCAGTTGGTAGAGCGTCAGCCTTCCAAGCTGAATGTCGCGAGTTCGACCCTCGTCTTCCGCTCAAAGTGAAAAAAAACCGTTGATGAATATCAGCGGTTTTTTAATTATTATCTTTGTCCCGTCCTGAAATAGCGATACAGGCTCTAAATTAATACTGCTCATTTTCATTGGGAAAATCACAACTTTTCACATCTTCGACATATTGCCCGATGGCTTGTGTCATTTCTTCGTATAAATTGAGGTATCTGCGTAAAAAACGTGGATTAAATTCGTGTGTCATACCAATCATATCGTGAATTACCAACACCTGACCATCTACTCCGGAACCCGCACCGATACCAATTACAGGAATGCTGACTGATTCGGCGACTTGTTTGGCTAATGTTGCCGGAATTTTTTCCAGAACAATCGCGAAACAACCAATTTTCTCGAGCATTTTGGCATCTTCAATCAGTTTAGCGGCTTCGGCATCTTCTTTTGCACGAACGGTATAAGTTCCGAATTTGTATATCGACTGAGGTGTCAGTCCCAAATGTCCCATGACCGGAACGCCTGCACCCAGAATCTTTTTAATTCCGTCTTTGATTTCCTTGCCACCTTCCATTTTGATGGCGTGAGCCCCGCTCTCTTTCATGATACGGATAGCCGAATGTAAAGCTGTTCTTGGGTCTGACTGGTATGTGCCGAAAGGCAAATCAACCACAACCAAAGCTCTTTTTACTGCCCGCACCACTGATGCCGCGTGATAAATCATCTGGTCAAGCGTAATCGGCAAAGTGGTTTCGTGTCCTGCCATCACATTACTCGCAGAATCGCCTACCAAAATCACATCTACTCCAGACGCATCAACAATCCTCGCCATTGAATAATCATAAGCGGTTAGCATAGAGATTCTTTCGCCATTGGCTTTCATATCGAAAAGTGATTTGGTTGTAATCACTTTATAGTCTTTTTTTGCTACTGACATATTTAGTTTTGTTGTTTTTACGAAAGGTAAAGTTAGAGAAAAAGATTAAGAACCTGTTTAAAATTTATCCAATAATTTGTTTATGCTTCTTTTTGGTTATAGCTGTTTTTTCTTGCAATATAGGCTAAATATTTTCTATTTCTAATTGTTGGATAAAATACATCGGTGGCAAATCGGTTTGGGCTTTGAACTGTATTGCCAAAGATTTCGCATTAGCAAAACCATATTGATTGGCGAGCTGAGTTAATGACAATCTTCGTAGTTCTTTTTGATTTTTTAAATCAATCATGAGTTGCTCGATACGAAGTTTGTTTAAGTAAGTATTAAAGCTCCCTTTGTGTGTATTGATTAGTACAGACAAGGTGCTGCGATTGGTGCCCCACTGTTGTGCCAACTCTTCTAATTTGACCGGTTTGAGGTAGCCTTTTTCGTTTTCGAATTGTGCCAATTCTCTCAACAGTCTTGCCTCGGTGGCTTTTACTGCTATGGGTGGTCGGTTATTACCTGGCTCATTTGAAACGATTGGAGGGTTTTCTTTAACCAAAGCTTTGGTGTTTATTTGTTTAACCAACTCATCAAACTTATTTTTTAATCTTTTTTTTGCTCTATACTGCTCATAAGCATACCACAATATTCCTACCAAACCTAACCCTAACAAGCCCAACCATAGGTTGGTTGATTTTTGTTTGTTTTGCAAGACCGATTTTAACTGTTCTCTTTCGGCTTCCAGCTTTTTAGTGTCTATCTCCCGATGCATGGTTTTGGTAATAGACAGCTGCTCTCTCTCAAACTGTTTATTGAGTGCAATCAGACTTTCCGTGGCATGCAGTTGTTGTTTAGTATTACTTGTTTCTTTATAATACGCTATAAGATATTCGTAGGTTTCACGCAGCTCATAATTCAAAAAGTTTTTTTGATGAAACAGCTCATCTATCATATTGAAATACTTTACCGCCTCACTCTTTTGATTTTGCCGCCAAGCGATTTTGCCCAAGTACAAATAAATAATATGCTCGGTATTAAAATCATTGTTTTGTTGAATGAGCGGTAATGCTTGCTCTAAAAACTGCTTAGCTTGCTCATCATTGTTTTGTAAAAAATATAACCCTCCCTGCAAGTAGTTGAGATACGCCATTTCAACCGCCTGATATTTAGGCTTTATATAAGCAATCGCTTGCTTGCTCTCGGCTATAGTCTCTGATAATAAGTTGGTGTTACCCAACTGCAAATACGTTTTAGCCAAATTATACAAGGCTACAACATACGCTCGGCGGTAGTTGTAATCACTGCTTGATTGGAAATAGTCTTTGGCTTGGGTAAAATATAAGATTGCCTTATCGTAATCGCGGGTGTGGTAATAAATATTGCCAATATCTATACGAATTGAATTGAGATTGTATAAACTGTTTATATCTCTATTGAATTTCTCTGACTCAATGGCAAAATCAAGCGCTTTGCTGTAAAAACGGTTGCTATAGTACAAAACCGCAGCCCTGTTTAAAAAATAACCTTTTAGACTATCGTTGGGGATTTTTTCTACCAATGGTCGCATTTTGTCGAGTAGCAAAACCGCGTTATCAAAAGGTACCATAAAAGATTTTTCCTCTAATGCACGGTATTCTTCTAAGGTATTATTTTCTAACTGGGCTTTACGGTAATAGACTTCTAAAAAATAGAGTTTTTTTTGCTTGTTGGTGCTATCCGATACGATTACTTCCCATAACTTTTTATAGGTATCAGTCGTGCTTTGTGCCGAAACACAAAAAGCAAACGGAAAAATCGTCAATAATAATAGAAAAAAATAGCTTTTTTTGGACACAATAATCAATACATTGCTCATTAGACAACAAATATACAAAAAAAATAAAATCAGCCGCATTTAAGGATTTAAATACTTTAAAATCAGTGT
This sequence comes from Avrilella dinanensis, assembly GCF_002807015.1. Classification (GTDB taxonomy): domain Bacteria; phylum Bacteroidota; class Bacteroidia; order Flavobacteriales; family Flavobacteriaceae; genus Flavobacterium; species Flavobacterium dinanensis. Next base: position 17,764 of record NZ_NIPO01000003.1, read on the forward strand.
TTTAAAAATAAAAACCACATTGGAAACGGACGGAAAAATCGTCAATTTGAGGGAGAAATCGTCAATTTTTTAAAATCCTGACGATTTTTCCCTTTGGTTATTTCAATCCTTTTCATATTTGCCACGAAAGAAAATGCTACCCGGGCAGCACAAAAAATCTCGAAACAATGAAAAAATTATTTTTGAGTGCTGTAGCCATTTCAGCCTTATGCAGTTCGTGCGAGACTGCCGACGATATTTATGCAGAAAAAACAAGTCATAAAACGTACACAACATCGACACACCACGGCACAAACAAAGCGTATGACCAATACCGAAACATTGTCAATAGCTTTGTTTATGACCAAAAGTTGGATTATCACAACAATATGCGATTGTTTGAACAACATGTGAACCATCACATACAGCAAAACACAGACAAAATGCTGTATGAAACCATGGATTGGGAAATACTACAGCAGTTGTGCTATGCTGACGAATCGTTGATTAAGCAACTGGATTATTCAGATGCGTTTAAAGAAAACCTGCAGGCTATTTTGCAAGGGAAAAATGCTTCGATACCAGAGCTCACAATTGCAACGGAAAAACAGATAGCAGCAACTGTGTTAAAAATGCATGGCGACTATGCAGGGAATGGCGATGACAACAAATTAGGTGGTAATAGAATAATCGCCTACGTCTATGGTGCACAGCATAGCTTTACGCAGGCAGTATTATATGCCGGAGCCATTGAGCTAAAGAGCCGATTTGCGAATTAGCGAATTAGCGAAATGAGGTAATTAGATAATGAAGGAACTAGCGAATGCTGAAAGCTAACGGCTAATTGCTAAAAGCTATTTAAAGTTTAATGCAAAAAATTTGTTTCGAGAGCCGGTAGTCGCGAATACCGGTTTTTTCGGAACGATAGAAAATGTTTAACTTAAAAACAGATAGCAAGAACCAGAAAGTAACATACAATAAAAGCAGACAGGCAACAAGGTTGTACTGCTGCATAGCAGGAAAAAGTAAAAAAAATACAATTAACCGCAGTTAAAAAAAAAGAAAAACAACTGCATAAAATTTTAAATTATGAAATTATTCAAAAAAGTAATTTTTAGTATATTTGGTATGGCTTTATTGGTCACAGGGTTTGTCGCTTGTAGTAGTGATGATTCAAGTACAGAGACAAACACTCAAATGGAAAATAGTATGAAAATCACTGCTTCAGATTTTGATTGGTCTAGACTTGGAAGGTTTGATATATATAGACGTAGTAGGTTTTGCAGAAAAGGGTTCGGTATATGTACTATGAAAGATGTTGACGATGCAAGAGCAGAAGAAAAGCGTATACAAGAAGAATTAGAAAGGCTTGAAGAAAGAAATTTAGGGTTGCATAGCGTTAATTCTATAGTTGCTCCTATTGATCCAGTTGAAGACTTCCATGGTGGGGTAATGTATGTTAAGTATGATTTGCGAGATGTAATGCGAGATGGGTATCTTCAACTAAATATAGCATTATCTGAAGCTCCTACTTCTGATCCTGAACCTTTAGTGGTTGAAGAAGATATTACAACAGAATTAGATGGTATCAAAGATAAGTTTTTGGTTTTAGAAAAAGGAAGCTATAATTATGATACTCACATTGGAGAATATGGAGGTTATAGCATTCGAATAGAATTATTATGGTAAAAAGGTTAATTTTCTTATTATTGGCAGCTGTGGGACTGGCATCTTGTGTTCAAGTACGAGGGCTTGGAGATAGTTACAAATATCTTACTATAGACGAAAAATCGCGTGTCGTTCCCTTCAAAACCGGAATGACTATGCAGAAAGGTACTGTGTACAAAACCAATGCCGATGAGTTGCTTAAAGAGATTGAAAAATATCCGAAGGCTTTCGTTTACCTGTTTACACCGTTGTGTAGCTCAGATGCTTGTTTGCCGCTGAATATTTATGAATCGTATGCCGAGGATAACAATTACAAAGTCTTTTTTGTACTTTCAAGCTACAACGATATGGGAGTAGCATTAAAAGAACCTATTTCGGAACCTCTATTTGTGATAGACAGTGATTATTACGGACACAAACTTTTTTGTAAATACGTAGATTACTTCGAAAATGAATTACAAGGTGTTGATAAAAAACAAAAACTAACCAAATTTCATAGCCTATTTTTCTATGAAAACGGTGTGTTTGTCGGTGGACGTACTTATTTACCGGCTGGCAATAACAAAGAATAAAGAGTATTTACAAAAGATTTCTACTACCGCACGAAAAATCCTTTCGTGCGGTATTTTTGACAGCAATAACAGCTACCGCTTTGCAGGTTGCAGTTGATATTTATTAACTTTACACTCTTTAATAATCTAAATTATGAGCTACCGATTAATAACACTGATTGTTTTGGTCTTTTTCAATATTGATGCCTACAGCCAGTATATATACAACAGTACGGAAGAATATTTTAACCAAGGCATGTTTCAAAGAACAGGGTTTGATGAATCAAAAGTTGTTTTTTTAGAGGGAGATAGTTATATTGACTACACGAATGATGTTTTCGATGGTCATATGTTCACGTATTACGGTATTGTCTATAATTCGGAGTTGTATAGTGCATCGGAGCTAAAAGAACCAAGTTGTTGGGGAGGCTTTTTAGAAATGTGCAAAAATTTTGATAATCAAAAAGGTACAGCTAACCGCAAAGTAGAAGAAATATCTTACTTAAAAAGACATACCGTTTGACAAAAATAAAAAAACGGTTGTTTTTATCTATGCCAATATGGCACTAAAGAAAAGAGATGTAAAAAAGCTTATTCGACCGATTTTTTGATTATATTAAGGAAAATCCGGAATTTGATTATATAGTCCTTCCGTTAGACGCTAACTCTGTGAAAAAAGATAGTGGTCAGATAACCAGTCTTTGATTATGTTATCTTGCTATTAGGTTCATTAATTTTATGTAAGAGATTTGTTGTTTTTAAGGACTTTTATAATCCCAAAATAAAGTGCGATTTATTTAATTTTAAAAAACCACCACGTTTTAATGCGTGGTGGTTATATAGCTACCACAACTGCACAATATTTTAAAATGATGAAAAATTATTTATTAATACTAATTTATTCTATTGCAATTATTGTTATAATAATTGACAATTATAGATATAGTAGAAAAAAGAACTCCAATGTACAAAAAAAGAGTTACAATCCTCGCAAATATCTTTGGTTAATAATCCTCTTTTTGATATTAATTATTGATTTACTATTAGATAGTAACTAAAGAGGCATCTTTCAAAAAGCATTTTTTACCACACGAAGATCTAAATCCTCGTGTGGTAGCTCTATATAATTACTACAACTGCACAACATTTTAAAATGATGAACAAGTTAAAGAAACGGAGCTATTCGCTATAAAAAAAGCAAGAGACTAACAATCCGCCAGATTTACGGCAACTGCCAATCCGCCTTCGGAAGTTTCCTTGTATTTATTGTTCATATCCTGAGCAGTTTGCCACATGGTGTCGATCACTTTGTCTAAAGGCACTTTCACGTTTTTCGGGTCGGTATCTAAGGCTAATTCGGCCGCGTTAATGGCTTTTATCGCTCCCATCGAGTTACGTTCGATACATGGAATTTGCACCAATCCGCCGATAGGGTCGCAAGTAAGCCCCAAGTGATGTTCCATAGCAATCTCTGCAGCAATCAGCACCTGCTCTGGGCTCCCTCCCATGAGTTCGCATAAACCTGCAGCAGCCATCGCCGAAGATACGCCAATCTCTGCCTGACAGCCTCCCATCGCAGCAGAAATGGTTGCTCTTTTTTTGAATACACTACCAACCACACCGGCAACTTTCAAAAACTGACAGATTTCTTTTTCTCCGGCTTTGTGGTTTTCAATCACGAGATAATACATCAATACTGCCGGGATTACTCCTGCACTACCGTTTGTCGGAGCAGTAACTACGCGTCCTAACGAGGCGTTTACTTCATTAACGGCTAAAGCAAAACAGCTTACCCATTTAAGAATTTGTCTGAAATATACTTTAGTTTTCCGGATAGATGTTATCCATTCTGTTGTATTCTGATAAGGTGTTTCCCCTTTCAGGTTTTGGTACATATCGTAAGCTCTGCGACGCACTTTCAGTCCTCCGGGCAGAATTCCTTCGGTGTGACAACCTGTGTAAATACATTCGAGCATGGTGTTCCAGATTCTCATCAATTCAGCATTGACCTCATCATTAGTTCTGAAAACCAATTCGTTACTGGTAACAACGTCAGATATGATTTTGCCATTACCCAAAGTATGCGTCAGGATATCCTGTGCTTTTTCTATCGGATAAGGCACCTTTTGGTCCTGCTCATTCGGGGCGATATCTTCTTCTCCTTCTTTAACAACAAATCCGCCTCCTACAGAATAAAACGTAGATTGATATTCTCCTTCTTTATCCCAAATAGTAAAAGTCAAACCATTGGCATGGAAAGGCAAAAACTCTTTATTGAAAACGATTTGTTCTTCCGGAATAAAATCAATAGACTTTTCGGCACCCAGCCGAAGTTGATGTGATTTTTTGATATTATCGACAATAGAGTCAATATCTTCCACAGGCACATATTCTGGGTCGGTACCACTCAGTCCGAGCATAACCGCCAAATCGGTAGCATGCCCGATACCGGTCAGTGACAAAGAACCATACAAATCTACCCGCACATGCTCTCCCTTACTGAACCAGCCATTACTTCTGATTTCACGCAAAAAACTTTCCGCGGCACGCCATGGTCCGAGAGTGTGTGAGCTGGAAGGTCCCACCCCTATTTTCAACATATCAAATACTGAAATATAGCCCATATCTTTTAACTAAATATCTTGATACGAAGATACAGAATTAACCTTGATAAGCAATGAGATTCTTCATCTTTAATCACGATGATGACAAACTGAACTGATGATGCCTGAAATTGTGCTATTATTTCATTCAACCAACCGTTTTTTTGCTCTAAATCTGACAAGCTGTCAGTAATTTCCGACAAAAAATAGTTTAATCACGTCTTGGCATAATGATTGACAAATACTAATCGAAATTTTAATCATTATTATTGAATCTGAAAAAAAAACATTATAAATTATGAGTAAGATAATAGGAATAGATTTGGGTACTACCAACTCCTGCGTTTCCGTGATGGAGGGTAGCGAACCGGTAGTAATCCCTAATGCAGAGGGAAAAAGAACGACACCTTCTGTGATTGCTTTCGTTGAAGGCGGAGAAATTAAAGTGGGCGACCCTGCGAAACGTCAGGCAGTAACCAACCCTACAAAAACTGTGGCTTCTATCAAACGGTTTATGGGAGAAAAATTCTCGAGCGTTGAAAAAGAAACAGGCAATGTCGCTTACAAAGTAGTTAAAGGAGATAACGATACGCCACGCGTGGATATTGATGGTCGTTTATATACTCCGCAAGAATTGTCTGCAATGATTTTGCAAAAGATGAAAAAAACAGCCGAAGATTATTTAGGACAAACTGTTTCTGAGGCGGTTATTACTGTGCCGGCTTATTTCAATGATGCACAACGTCAGGCAACCAAAGAGGCAGGAGAAATCGCCGGACTAAAAGTAAGACGTATCATCAACGAGCCTACCGCTGCGGCATTGGCTTATGGTATGGACAAAGGTAATGAAGATAAAAAAATCGCCGTGTATGACTTAGGTGGAGGTACATTCGATATTTCAATTCTTGAATTAGGAGACGGTGTATTCGAAGTATTATCAACCAACGGAGATACACATTTGGGAGGAGATGATTTCGACCAGGTAATCATCAACTGGTTGGCAGATGAATTCAACAATGCTGAAGGTGTTGATTTGAGAAAAGACGCTATGGCATTACAAAGATTGAAAGAAGCTGCCGAAAAAGCTAAGATTGAATTATCGTCTTCTACACAGACAGAAATCAACTTGCCGTATATTACAGCAACCGCATCAGGACCAAAACACTTGGTGCAGACACTGACCAGAGCTAAGTTTGAGCAATTATCAGACAGTTTGGTAAAACGTTCGATGGAGCCTTGTAGAAAATCATTGCAAGACGCCGGATTATCAACTTCCGATATCGACGAAGTGATTTTGGTTGGAGGTTCTACACGTATTCCGATTATTCAGGAAGAAGTAGAGAAATTCTTCGGTAAAAAACCATCAAAAGGAGTAAATCCTGACGAAGTAGTGGCTATCGGAGCAGCTATTCAGGGTGGGGTTTTGACAGGAGATGTAAAAGACGTATTGCTTTTGGACGTAACGCCGCTTTCATTAGGTATCGAAACCATGGGAGGTGTGTTTACCAAACTGATTGAATCAAATACGACCATTCCTACCAAAAAATCACAAATATTTTCTACAGCCGTAGATAACCAGCCGTCGGTAGAAATCCATGTTTTACAAGGAGAAAGACCAATGGCAAACGATAACAAAACTATCGGTCGTTTCCACTTAGACGGCATTCCGCCTGCACAAAGAGGCGTGCCGCAAATTGAAGTAACGTTCGATATTGATGCCAATGGTATCATTCAGGTTTCGGCTACTGATAAAGGAACAGGAAAATCACATGATATCCGTATTGAAGCCTCGTCCGGATTGACCGATGAGGAAATCGAAAGAATGAAAAAAGAAGCGGAAGCTAATGCCGAAGCGGACAAAAAAGCCAAGGAAACCGCAGACAAACTGAACGAAGCTGATTCAATGATTTTCCAAACAGAAAAACAGTTGAAAGAGTTTGGCGATAAATTGTCTGACAACAATAAATCAAACATCGAAAGTGCTTTGGACGAATTGAAAAAAGCATACGAAACTAAAGATGTAAACACCATTCAGCCTGCTTTGGATAAAATCAATGAGGCATGGAAAAACGCATCTGAAGAAATGTACAAAGCCCAAGCCGATGCACAACAAGGCGGTGGAAATCAAGCCGAACCTACTCAGGAAGGCGGAGATGATGCTACACAAGATGTTGATTATGAAGAAGTAAAGTGAAAATAGTAGTAATGTAGTTTTTCATGATTGGAAAAGTCGTTTCGATAACCGGAACGGCTTTTTCGCTTTTATATATAGATTCACAGAATTTGCTTTGAGAATTTGCTTTAAACTTCTTTGGTTAAAATAAGGATTATGAAATTTGTGTTGTAAAGTATAACTATTTCGAAACCAAGCCTTATGTGCAAAGTATTCCAAAGATATGATAAAAAAAGGACAAATCTGAAAACAACAGACTTGTCCCAAGAAGTGACCCGACTGGGGCTCGAACCCAGGACCCCAACATTAAAAGTGTTGTGCTCTACCAACTGAGCTATCGAGTCTAAGCTTTTCTGCAAAAAGCCGAGTGACCGTGATCAGATTCGAACTGACACGTCTTGCGACACCACCCCCTCAAGATGGCGAGTCTACCAATTCCTCCACACGGCCAATTGTGCGTTTTTTTTCTAACTTTTTATCAAAAATAAAAGGAAAATAAATTCCGTTTGAAGTAAAATCGTGTTTACATTTTTGATGGTGCAAATTTAATGTCTTTTTTTATTTTGACAAACTTTTTCTTCAAAATAAAACCATAGAAAACATAATGATTTCTCCTTGTGTCTTCTATGGTTTTAGCAGATAAAAAAGATGAATTAATTTTTATAAAACTTACTTGTGCCAACTCCCCCCTGGAACCACTTAACAAAATCTCCTTGTAGGTTATAAATAAGCACAGAGCTGGTTCCTGCTAAGAAATTGGTATCGGCAACAAAAACGTTTCCGTTGATGATGTTAAATCCATATAGATAATCGGATATACCGATGTTGAATGAAGGATTGGACGGGAAATTAGGCATGGTTGCATTGATTTTGAAAACCTGATTTCCGTTGGCAACAGTATATAAATAACCATTGTCAAGAGCCAAAAACTGAGCATCTCTAGCAGCGGTGGTCGTTATGTTTTTAACCAAAGTCGTACCGTCTATTTTGCTGATAGCAGATTTTTCGGAAGACGATTCGAGTACATAAATTCCGTCGCCACTGTTTTTAAGCATTCCGGTTATTTTATTCTCTAAGGTTATGGTGTTTACAAGTTCGTCACTGGACAAGTCAAAAATACCGATTTTATGTTGAATAGCCCACGGGTCTGAACCGACATACAGATAATTGTCATTAGCAAAAATTTCTTCAGCAACAATATCAACGTCTATTCTTTTGATAAATGAATTGCTTTCCAAATCATACACCGTAATAAATTCATCGCCTTTTTCCATCACGTCGCCAGAATTGGTCACATACAACTTACCGTTTGCCACAGCAGCATATCGCGGCAAGGTCATTTCCTCAGTAATTTCTCCGATTTGCTTGAATGTGTAGCGGTCAACAATCCGAATCATATTGGAATTGTTCATTACGATATACGCCACATCGCCGTCAAAAGTGATGGACTGTGCGACGTCGCCCAACAATTCTCCTTTGTTTTTTGCAGAGAAAATATTAGAATGAATCCGCGACATAGTCGGCGAAATGTAAGAAACAGAAGCGTTGTTGTAACCATACCCACCTTCGTTTACAACAAGGTAGCCATATTTGAAACTTTCTTCAGTTCCTCCGTTATCGATCGTGTTGTCATCAGAATTGCTACACGAAAATAAAAATGTGGCGGCAAATACGCCAAGTAATACTTTTTTCATTTGTTTATAGATTAATTATCATTTGTACATTATAATTTCTGCCCGGCATAGGGCGGTTTTCCACATTTTCATACTGGCTGTCTGTCAGGTTTCTGATGTTAAAATACAAGCTCATTTTTTCATTAAAAGCATACCCAAGGTCAGCATTCAGTATTCCGTACGGATTTATGGTGTTGCGTTCATTGTTTTCAGCAGTGGTATAAACCTTGCCGTTGTAATAACCCTGCAATCTAAATAAAAAATCGTGAAATTTGAAATTTAACCCACCAAATATTTTATGTTTCGGAGTATAAATAAGCAGTTTGTCGGTTTTTTTATCAACAGATTCATTAAAAGTATAGCCAATATTCGCAGTTAAAGGAAAATGTTTAATTATCAGCGGAATATGATAATTAATTTCCATTCCTTTAATTTCTACTTTTTCGGTGTTTTCAGCTGCCCAAAAACCACCGGAAGTCGGTAGCCAGCGAATCATATTGTCGATTTGTATCCAATATACATTGGTTTGCAAAGTCGTTTTGCCGATAGCAATCGTTTGTTCCCAATCAACCTGATAGCTGCTTTCGGACTTTAAATCTTTGTTTCCGCCGGGTTTCCAATAAATATCGTTGAGGGTCGGAGCTCTGAAATTCCGTGATAAATTTATTTTTGCGGAATAATTATCGGAAAATTTTTGATACCATCCGGCAGAAAATAAATTCGGCGAATCATAGATACCTGTCCATTCCCGCTTCAGTCCGGCTTCAATACCAGTATTTTCACTCCATTCATAACGCCCTAAAACAGCTGCCGAAAAAACATTTTGATTAACATTTTCCAGAGAAGATTTGTCGCCGCCGTTTCGATGATTTCTGAAATAAAGAATAGATGATAAGCTGAACCGCTCGCTGATTTTATAATCCAAATCATGTTTTGCCAGCAAAGTATTGATCGCTCCGTCAGAATAGGAATTGGTGTTGAGGTTTTCGGAATATTTGAATTTTTCATACAAATAACCTAATCTCAAATTACTGACAAGCTGGCGATTGTTCAGTTTCCATACTAATAGATTTCTAGCAGTTTCATTTTGATATTTCGATTTGATTTGACGTGGCGAAACTAAGGCAAAATGTCTTTCATCTTGGTAATAATTAGACAAAAACTGAATTTCATTGTATAGGTTAATCCGATAGGCGAGGGTAGTGCTAAGGCTGTGGTTTTCATATTCTCCGTTGGTGTTTTTCCAGCTCCGGTTTTTTACTTCGTAATCATTCTGGCTCTGGTTGTGATTGTAATTTGCCTGAACAAACCAATGATTGCTGCCGGCACTCACGTTGTAATTTGCCCGGTAAGTGTCAAAACTTCCGGCAGACAGCTGTATTTGCTGGTCAAAATGCGGGGCGAACCGAACCGTATTATTCAGATGAATCGTTCCGCCAATCGCTCCCGAACCATACAAAACGCTTCCGCCTCCGGCTTTGATAGCGATATGGTCATATTCTTTGAAAGACAAAGAATTAAAATCTGATTGCCCCAATAGTAAGGAGTTGATTTCTATACCGTTCCACAATACGGCAGTTTGCTGTGCGGTCGTTCCGCGAAAAGAAGGTGACGAAACCATTCCGGCTCCGTTTTCCTTAAAATAAACCGGTGAATTAACCAACAAAAAATCAGTAAAAGTGCTTGTGTTTCTGTTAATTAAAGTGTCTGAAAGTATGTGTAAATTCTGAGAATTGTTGTGTGTCTGTAATCTGTTGTCAACGATAATCAATTCATTCAGTTCGGTATGAACCAAACTGTCCTGAGCATACACCGGAAGTATGCAAAAACCTGTGATAAAAAGATAAATCAGTTTCATAAAACCTTTATTCCCGAAGGTTGTTTGTCGTTATTCAGTCAATCAGGCAGGTCTCCTGGCTCGTTTCTTATTTTTGCGTCTTCCCGAATTTCTTCAGTGACTTTATGCAAAAAACAGTCATAAACATACAGTTGCGGGTACAGCACAGGCTTATCCTGTTTCCCTTTTCATGCACTTCGGCAACCTGATTGCTGATGCAAAAGTAACTTTTTATTTGTTCAAAATCACATATTATTTGCAGAGCTTTATCAAAAAGTTCTAAATTTGCTGTAAAATACTCTTCGAAATATGTTTCAAAACAAGATTTATTTGCTCCTTTTCATTGTTCTTTCGTTAGTAACGGGGTGTAAAAAAACAATAAAGGAAACTGGAAATATTTCCGGAATTTCCAATGAAATTCAATATGCCAAAGGGTTTGAAATGTATGATTTTGAGAATTTTAAAATACTGAAAATCACTCAGCCGTGGCAGGGAGCTGCGGAAACGTCTGTTTATGTACTGGCAAATGATGTAAACAATATTCCGGATTCATTGGCTCATTTAACAAAGGTTCAGATTCCCGTAAAAAGCATTGTTGTGACCTCGACAACACATATTCCGTCGTTGGTAACTTTGAACGAAACGACTTCTCTCAAGGCTTTTCCCGGACTAGATTTTATTTCTTCAGAAGAAGTTCGAAGGCTTATTAGCGAAGATAAAATCAAAGAAATCAGCGACGGAATCGGTGTTAATTTTGAATTGACCATCGACGTTAATCCTGAAGTGGTTATTGCTAACGGTGGTAACGATAGCTTTGAAAAATACCGTCAGATACAACAAGCGGGTATTCCGGTAATTTATAACGGAGATTGGGTAGAATATACACCTTTAGGAAAAGCCGAATGGATAAAGTTGTTTGGAGTTTTGTATGATAAAGAGGAGGAAGCGACAGCTTTTTTTAACCAGGTGGTTGCAGAATATGAGAAAGCGAAACAAACGGTAAGCAAAACAACCAGTAAACCGACAGTTTTCAGCGGGGCGATGTATGAAGATATTTGGTATGCACCGCAGGGCGACAGTTGGACAGCACAAATTATTGCAGATGCCGGTGGCGATTATGTATGGGCAAGCCACAGCGGAACAGGCAGTTTGTCGATGGCGTTTGAACAAGTGCTGGACGATGCTCAGGAAGTCGAATATTGGATTGGTCCTGCTCAGTTTGTTTCCTATTCCGAAATGCAGCATACGAATATTCACTATAAAGAATTTACCGCATTTCAGACAAAAAAAATATATACCTACAGTGCCAGGAAAGGCGTTACGGGTGGATTGATTTTTTACGAAGAAGCAACTAATCGTCCGGATATACTTTTGAAAGATTATATCTGCGTATTGCACCCGGAAGTGTTTCCTGAACATGAATTGTATTTTCTGACTCCTTTGACTGACTGATGAATAACAGCAAAACATATTCGATATTTATTTTTTTGTCCATAGTATTGGTGGCGATGTTTTTCGTCAATCTGGCGGTGGGTAGTCTGGCAATTCCGGTATCGGAAGTTTTTTCGGTTTTGTTCAAAGGAGAAGCAGGTAAACCAAGCTGGGAGTATATCGTTTTAGGATTCAGATTGCCCAAAGCAATTGTCGCCATATTAACCGGAATTTCGTTACCCATTGCCGGAATGTTAATGCAGTCTTTATTTCGAAATCCGATGGCAGAGCCTTATGTGCTGGGATTGAGTTCCGGGGCGAGTTTGGGTGTTGCCTTAGTGGTTTTGGGGGCAGGTTTGCTACCTTTAGGAATTCAGCAATATGCAACGTCGGCATATAGTTTGGTGCTGGCGTCGGTGGCAGGAAGTTTTTTGGTTTTATTTGCTGTTTTACTGGCAATTAACAAAGTGAAAAGTACCGCTACTTTATTAATTATCGGATTGATGTTCAGTAGTTTTGCCGGAGCTTTTGTTGGTGTTTTGTCTTACTTTTCTACGGCAGAGGATTTGAAACGGTTTACCTTCTGGGCAATGGGAAGTTTGAGTAACCACAGCTGGCATGATATTTTTATTCTATTTGTGGCTACATTTGCCGGAATTATCATTTGTCTTTTTTTGATAAAATCCTTGAATACACTGATGTTGGGCGAATCTTACGCACAAACGATGGGCGTGAATATCAGAAAAACCCGTTACCAGATTATTATTGCTACCGGAATTTTGACCGGTAGTATCACAGCTTTTGTCGGGCCGATTGCTTTTATCGGTTTGGCAGTGCCACATATCAGTCGAATTGTTTTTAAAACCGGTAACCATTTTGTGCTGTTTTTTGCCAATATGATTATCGGAGCGATTGTGTTGCTGCTTAGCGATACACTGAGCCAGATTCCGGGTTCAAGCATGGTACTGCCGATTAATGCTGTTACTTCTATCATCGGAGCCCCGATAGTGATTTCGATGCTGTTGAAACATAAAAATATTTAATAATTTTCTTTCGGGTGTTTGATGTCAGGTGTTCTGGCAACTCTTTACGATTTAAAAATTAAATTTTAATCAGACACATGAAAGCACCTCGTCCAAAAATTGTAAATTTGTCTTTTTAAAACAAAACTATGTCAGCCAATATCATTCGGTTACTTCCCGACCATGTTGCTAATCAAATCGCTGCCGGCGAGGTGGTACAGCGACCTGCATCGGTAGTAAAAGAATTGCTGGAAAATGCAGTAGATGCCCAATCCACTTCTGTCAAGCTCATCATTAAAGATGCAGGGAAAACACTTATTCAGGTGGTGGATAACGGTGTGGGAATGAACGAAACCGATGCGAGACTGTGTTTTGAACGGCATGCGACTTCCAAAATTACCAGGGCAGAAGATTTGTTTAACCTGCACACCAAAGGCTTTCGTGGCGAGGCATTGGCATCTATTGCGGCGATTGCTCATGTAGAACTCAAAACCAAACCCGAAGATGCCGAATTGGGTACACACTTGGTTATCGAAGGAAGTAAAGTAGCGTCGCAGGAATTAGCGGTATTGCCCAAAGGAACGTCGATATTGGTCAAAAATCTGTTTTATAACATTCCGGCAAGGCGTAATTTCCTTAAATCTGACAAAGTAGAATTCCGTCATGTGATTGATGAATTTCAGCGTGTGGCATTGGCACACCCCAATGTGGCTTTTGAAATGTTTCACAACGGCAGTGACGTTTTTCAACTACCTGCCGGCAACTTGCGAAAAAGGATTGTCGGGATAATGGGCAACAAGCTCGATGAAAAACTCGTGCCTGTGCACGAACAAACCGAAATCGCTGAAATATACGGATTTGTAACTAAACCGGAAGCTGCCAGAAAAACCCGTGGCGAACAGTTTTTGTTTGTCAATGACCGTTTTGTAAAAAGTGCTTATCTTCATCACGCTATTGTGGCGGCATACGAAGGTTTGCTGAGAGAAGGCACACACCCGGCATATTACATCTACCTGAACTTACCGCCAAACACGATTGATATCAACATACACCCGACCAAAACTGAAATTAAGTTTGATGACGATTCGGCTTTGTATGCGATTATCCGGGCAACGGTCAAGCACAGTCTGGGACAGTTCAGCATTGCACCCGTTTTGGATTTTAACCGGAATCCGGAACTGGATACGCCCTATGAAATGCAGGGTAATGCCAGTGTGAAACCAACTGTTGAGGTCGATACCAATTACAATCCGTTTGCTGAAAAAAGCACTTCTGGCTTTAAACCTTCGCGAAGCATAGGCGGAACAGCGAAACCCGCAAACTGGGATACTTTGTACAGTAATATTCCTTCATCTACTGATGAAATTTTGTCATCGGGCGGACATACGGTTGAAAGTGAACTGCCATCAGAAAACCTTTTTTCCGGACAAGTTAGTGAGGAAAAACAATCCAATCTGGTCTTTCAAATTCATAAAAAATACATTGTCAGCCCGATAAAATCGGGTATGGTAATCATTGACCAAAGACGGGCTCATCAAAAGATTTTGTTTGAGCGATATATAAACATATTTCAGAACAAAAACAGTTCGAGCCAGCAGTTGTTGTTTCCATTGCAGTTGTATTTTTCTGCCTCAGAAATTATCATGTTGAAAGAAATGCAAACGCATTTGAGCGAGCTGGGTTTTGTTTTTGAAAAAATTGAACAGGAAAGTATCGTTATTTCCGGAGTTCCGGTCGGGATTTCCGAAAGTGAGGCATCAATCGTGTTGGAAGATTTGCTGAATGACTGGCAAAACGATTTGCCTGATGACACCGAGGTGTTGCAGGAACATTTAGCCAAAGCCATGGCACAAAGTCTGGCGTTGAAAAGCGGAACGATTTTGTCTGCCGAAGAACAGCAAAACATTGTGAATTCGCTTTTTGCCTGCCCCGACCCGCAGGTGTCGCCGTTTGGCAAACCTACTTATGTAATCCAGAATATAGAAGAAATTGATAAAAAATTTATCTTATGATGCAGTTAACCAATGCAGTAAAGCAAATATTAATCGTTAATATTATTTTGTTCATCGGAGCGATGTTAGTTCCGACACTCAATATATATCTGCCTTTGTATTATTTTGAAAACCCGATGTTTGGCTGGTGGCAGATGGTCTCTCACATGTTTATGCATGGCGGACTGATGCATATTTTCTTTAATATGTTTGCTTTGGTATCGTTTGGTACGGTGCTAGAACATTTTTGGGGAAGTAAAAAGTTTGTTCTTTTTTATTTCTTATGTGGATTGGGAGCGGCAACCGTTAATCTGGCTGTGAATTATTTTCAGTTTCAGGGAGCTTATGATTATTTGATTAATGCCGGAATGACAAGCAATGAAGTGCAAACATTATTAATGGAGGGGACAGTGAATCCGCAGGCAGTTGTTCAGAATACGCCACAATTACAGGAAGCTATTAACCAGATATCGTCTGTTTTTAATACAAGAATGGTCGGAGCTTCCGGAGCGATTTACGGTTTGTTGATAGCATTTGTGTTTATGTATCCCAATGCTGAACTGGCGTTGATGTTTATTCCTGTGCCGATTAAGGCAAAATATTTTGTGCCGGCTATTTTATTGTATGATTTTCTTTCAGGACTTAATGGAAGTTCGATTTTTGGATTAGGAGGAGGTGTTGCCCACTTTGCCCACTTAGGTGGTGCGTTGGTAGGCTTCTTGCTGATGTGGTACTGGCGGAAAACTCAGTTTAACCAAAATCGTTGGGACAGATATGGACACTAATTGGAAAGACAAAATAAGGTATCAGTTGAGTGTTGCCGACACGTCGCAAAAGTTGATTTATGTGATTGCGGGTTGCAGTTTGCTGTCATTGTTAATCGGAACTTTTTTTCCGGTTAATGAATGGGTGGCTTTGAGTTCCAATTTCAATATAAGCTTATCCAGATTCTGGACTTTTCTGACTTATACGTTTTTTCATGCGACCATATTTCATCTGCTGTTCAACCTGATAGCACTTTTTTATTTCAGCCAATTATTCAAAGTATTTTTTACACAGCGACAACTGTTGTCGGTGTTTCTGTTTGGTTCGGTCTTTGCGGGTATATTTTTTGCAGGAATTATTTCACTGTTTGAGAACCATAATAATTATTTACTCGGGGCGTCGGGCGGAATCATGGCGATTTTGTTTGCTACAGTCCGTTATCAGCCGAATATGTCCGTTCGTTTACCTTTGATTGGCAATGTTAAAATCTGGCATATCGCAGCGGCATTTTTGCTGATTGATTTACTGATGATGCCTTATGGGAATTTTGGCGGAAGGCTGGCTCATATCGGCGGGGCGTTGTTTGGTGTGCTATATACCACATTTTTATTTCAAGGAACGGATATGTCAAAATGGATATATTGGGATAAGAAAAAACCACAAAAAAGCCGACCTGCCAGCGGACAATCAACGGCGTTTTCTGAGCGGTACAGCAAAGCAGATAACCAAAAGAAAGTCAATGAAATCCTGGATAAAATCCGAAAATCGGGTTATGAAAGTCTGACCAAAAAAGAAAAAGAATTTTTATTTAAACAAAAATCAAAATAATGAAAAGGTTGTCGTGGTTTAACAAAGCAGTTTATGGCACCAATATTTTGGTGGCGGTGCTCACTTTGCTGGCTTATATTCTGCCTTATCTTGCCCCGAAATTATTTCCGCTTTTGTCGGTACTGACGCTTTTTCTACCTGCTTTTTTAATAATTAATGTACTTTTCGCTGTCTATTGGCTGATTCAGTTCAAAAGACAATTTTTACTTTCGACCATTGTTTTCCTGATTGGACTTACTTTTTTCAATAGTTTTTACAAATTTTCGGCAACTAATCAACCCGAAGATAAAACTGATTTTACCGTGTTGAGCTACAATGTGCGGCTGTTCAATCTTTTTGATTGGATAAAAAACCAAAATGTGGCTGAAAATATCAAGTTGTTTGTTGAAGAAGAAAAACCGGATATCATTTGTTTTCAGGAATACTCTTCCTCGGCTGGTTTTGAATTTAACGATTACAAATTTCGGCATATTGTGATGCACGGTAACAAAATCAAAACCGGACAGGCGATATTTTCCAAATTCAGAATTATTAACCAGGGCGAAATTGCTTTACCTAAATCAGACAATAATGTGGTGTATGCCGACATTGTGAAAAATAAAGACACGATAAGAGTTTACAGTATTCATTTGCAGTCGGTTAATATTAGTCCGGATATCAACGAAAGCCTTGATGAAGCCAAATCTAAAATGATTTTTAACCGAATCAGTAAGGCGTTCAGCGAACAACAGGTTCAATCGGAATTGATTATGTCACACATGAATGATTTCAAGGGGCGAAAGATTATTTGCGGCGATATGAACAACTCTGCTTTTTCGTATGTTTACCGCAATATCAAAGGCGACATGAAAGACGCCTTTGTTGAGGCAGGAAAAGGTTTTGGTGCGACTTATAACTACAAATATTATCCGGCACGAATTGATTATATTCTGACAGACGACATATTCGAGGTCAAACAATTCGATACTTTTAACGATTTTAAAAATTCCGACCATTATCCGATTATGGCAAGGCTGAAAGTGAAAGAGTGATTTTCTTTTTAAATATAGAAGGTCTGAAAATAATCATAAAAGCTGTTCCAACGCTTCGTCCACCTGATGAACGAAAACTTCATCAAACCTTTCAATATAAGGTTCTTGAATAACTTTATAATTTTCTGAAAACAGCTTTTTGGCAGTTTCCAAATGCCTTACAGCCATTGGTTTGTTCCCTTGTTCAGCATACAACAGCCCGAGATAATAATGAGCTTCAGTGAAATTTTCGTAATCGTCGATTAAACTCTGATAAGCTTCCATTGCCTTTGCCGTGTCGTTTTGTTGGGTATAAATCCTTGCGATGTAAAAACGAGCAAAGAAATTATCCTGCGGGTCAAAACCATATTCTTCTTCGATTTTTAATAACTGATGAAAACAATCCAAAGCTTCCTGATATTTTTTCAACTGATACAAAGCCTGAGCTTTCAGCAGCAAACAAGGTTCGCCGTGGCAGGTATTATACGGATTCGGGCTGTTCATTTGCTCAATCTGGTCAACGTCTTCAATGGCGGATTCATAATCTCTGTAAAAATAAAGCATCGACCACGCCTTGTATTCCAACGCATTGGTTTTTCCGTTTGCCACATCTGTGTCCACCGCTTTGTTCAGCAATTCCATTGCCCGAACGTGTTCGCCACTTTTTTTATACGAATAAGAATATCGTTGTGTATATTCAACGTGGTCAGGAACTGCCATCAGGGCACTGTCTTTGTACATTCGGTGTAATTGCCCGGTTTGAGCTCCATAATGATATTTTGTTATTGATATATTATGGTAAAATGTCGCTAGTTCTTCCCGTTCTTCTGTAGAAAGATGGGCAAAGATGTCTTCGTTTTTCGAGCTTTTACAAGCAAGAAAAAATACAGCGACAAAGATGATGTAAATATTTTTTATGGACATATATCTGTGATTTTTCCGTTTTCGATTTTAAACATATAAAAAGCATGAACATCGCGATACATTCCACTGTCTATTTTATCGGCATTTTCCCATTCATCTAACTGAGCAATAAAATTAACCAGATATTGAATCAATTCAGCATCAAATTGTGCAGGTTGGTATTTTCTGTTCATTTGTTCCAGTCCAAAACGACCAACATTTTGGTGGCAATTAATGGTAAAATGAACCGTAATGTAGCCATTGTCACTACCACTTTCAGGTGCATTTTGCTGAATTTGTCTCAGCAAATATTGGTTGCCTTTTGCATAGCCAACGTCGTTATTAAAATAATATTCTCCCGGACGAGAGTCAAGGCAGGTAGAGTAGGTGCTGTAATCAGAAGTGTTTGTTTCAGATTTCGCCTGATATTTTTCAATAACAGGTAGCGTTTCTCCATAAGACAGCAACTCAAAATCATTTCCTTTTGGAATGATTTGATAAAATCTGCTGAAATTGCTCTCACTATTTTCATTCACAAATAACCGATTATCAATTTCAATATAATTGACAGGCAGGGACTCTTTTTCGGCGTAAATTTTTATGTCATCGTAATAATATTCGTAAGAAATATTGACAGAATCTTTCAGGAAAACTACGTTTTTGACAATATCAAAGTCACTATTCGGGCTGCTCAGCGTTTTAGGAATTTCCGTAGAAAAAGTTTTGTTTAAAAATTTCTCTGTAAATGATGCTTTGGATAACTCGTTGGGTTGTGTTTTAAAATAATGAAAATCAGTAATCTGACCGGTTTCTGTATTTGTTTGTATAAGGGAAAACTTATTTCCGTTTTTGATACAACGCTGTTGGAAATTATTACTGATTATTTCATTCGTTGAGAAACTAAATTCGATTTGCAAATCTTTATTCAGCATAAAAACAGAGTCTTTGTGCACATAAATAAAGCTTTTAAAAGGAATGTTCCGGGCTTCGTTCATATATCCACTCACGTACAATTCCTTATCTTCTGCAGTTTGTTGAGATTTGCAGGAAATCAGAGTAAACATGAATAAAATAATGTAAATAAGGTTCTTTTTCATAGGCTAATTTTTTGTTTTTCTTTATTCAATTTTTTGTCTTTTTAGATATTCCAGACTGTGCAAACCCTCATTAAATAGCAAATCCAATATGCTTAGGTTATTGATAAAACCGTACTTTTCTTCAAATACCTGCATGTAAGGTTCAAATTCGTTATGGTCTTTTTTGCCGTCAGTCAGGTAACGCAAATCGGTCACATTTTCGGGTGCAATTTTGTGGTATTCGTCAGATTGGACAAACGGCAATTCGGTTTGTAGACAACTGCACAAAATTTCGTGTATCTGAAGATTCAAATCCATCATAAATCGATGCGTTTTCTCAAAAACCGGTTGCCTGAATTCATCTTCAAAATATTCAAAATACGGCGACGAACGATAGGCGGCTTCCAGCGATTTAAAGTGTTGTTTCTGCCAGTCGGTATAAGGGTCTAATTCAATATCCTTGAATTTTTGGCGTATGCCTTTGGTGTGTTTAACCGGAATGTTTAGTATTTGCTTGCCGTTCGGACTATAAATATACATTCGGTTGCGGTTGGTTTGTTTCTGGAAATTGTCTTCTACCTCAAAGCAAATTTCATCGGCCTGTATCATTGCAACAAAATGACTTATAGAAGGGAAATAAGTAGGATGAATTAATATTTTCATGGTCGATAATAATATATTATCAGACCTCACAGGTTTTAAATCTGTGAGGTCTTTTGTTAAAAAGCAAAAATTGTTATAATCTGAATCAAGGCTATTTACACTTTATATGCCGATTTTTTCTTCTTTCTTCTTTGAACAAAACCGTAAACCGCCCAACCAGCTAAGAGCAGAACCACCACAAAAAGATAAGAGCGAGGTTGCCCGCTTCCGTGTACGGTAGTGAACATTCTGTCCCAACGGAATTTATCGAAAGCTTTGCTCCAAGGCACGTTTTGGTCTAAACTCATCCAAATTAATACCGGTTTTCCGACAATGTGATCTTGCGGTACAAAGCCCCAGTAACGGCTGTCTTCCGAGTTGTGACGGTTGTCTCCCATCATGTAATAATAATTCTGCTGAATGGTGTATTGTGTTGTCACTTTTCCGTTAATATAAATCTGACCATCTCTGACTTCAAGTGTGTTGTTTTCGTAATCTTTGATGATAGCTTTATAAAAAGGCAGGTTATCTAAGGTTAAATTTACCACTTCGCCTTCTGCAGGAATATGTATCGGACCAAGGTTGTCGGCTGACCATGCTGGTTGATTGTGAGGGAAGATACCTAATTTTTCAGTACTTACTACATCTCCATTAGCTAATCTTTTAGCTTTGTATTCAGGAGCACGCATTACTTTTTTTTCAACACTGATAACAGATGAAAGGTCTTTAATTTTATCACGAGCTTCATCGGTCAGAGTCATTATGATTCTTGTAGGATTATTCTGGTCAGGTACGCCATATTCGGTAATATTGAAATCTTTAATAACCTGAGCCAATTCAGCATTATTCCCGTTAGTATTTACATCATAAGTATATTGAATTTTAGCTCTGTCGCCCAAATCCAAAACTTCGTTGTTGATATAGACCACACCGTCTTTCACAGACAAATCATCTCCCGGCAAGCCCACTAATCTTTTCACATAGTTGGATTTTTTATCCACTGGTTTGTCATAACGAAGAGGCCCGCTGTATCCGAAATATGGAACAGTGTCTGTTGGCCAGTTAAATACCACAATATCATTGTGCTTAGGAGTCTGGAAACCCGGTAATCTGAATGATGGTAATTGTGGGAATTTAGTATATGATTTTATGCCGGCTAAAGGGATTGTGTCGTGAACCATCGGGAACGCTACGGCTGTTTTTGGTGTTCTTGCTCCGTAGTTCATTTTGCTGACAAACAGCCAGTCGCCCACCAATAATGTTTTTTCGAGTGATGAAGTCGGAATAGTAAACGGCTGAATGAAATACGAGTGAATAATCGTTGCCACTACAATAGCAAAGAGGATAGAACTAACCGTTTCGCCAGATTCTGTTTTTGGTTTGGTACTTCGGTCAGGAATATGCGTTACATTTTGTGTGTAATTGATGTAATAAATGTAAAACCCTAAGGTAACCACACCCAAAATAGTGTCGACAGGTTTGTTTTTGCCAAAACTTCTCAATATTTCCACCCAAACGACCGGAAACATAATCAGATTGACAACAGGAATGAAAAGCAGAATAACCCACCATGTTGGTCGATTGATGATTTTCATCAGAACTACTGCGTTATAAACTGGTACGGCAGCTTCCCAGGCTTTGCGTCCGGCTTTGATGTATAATTTCCAGGTTCCGGCAAAGTGAATCAGCTGTACTACCAGAAAAAATATAAGCCATTGTGTTAGTGTCATAATTTTAATATTTTAATTAAAAGTAATAGTTTCTTTTTTAATTGCCTAAACCTAAAACGTCTTTCATAGAAAAAACACCTTTTTTTCCGATAAGCCACTCTGCAGCAATCACAGCACCAAGAGCAAATCCTTGACGGGAAAATGCTTCGTGCTCAATACTGATTTTGTCCACTTCGGAGGTGTATGTAATGCTATGTGTTCCGGGAGCTTTTTCAATGCGTTTCGCAGTAATCGGAATGTCGTTTTCGGTCACTTCGTCGGGCATCAACACCCAGTTGTTGTAATGAGTATTGGCGATGATATCCTGCGTCAGCGTGATAGCTGTCCCGCTTGGAGCATCAAGTTTTTGTGTGTGATGAATTTCTTCGACTTCTACCCGGTAACCGTCTGTCTGATTAATGAGTTGAGCCAGTTTTTTGTTGAGTTCAAAAAAGATATTTACACCCAAACTGAAATTGGACGCATAAAGAAAAGCACCGTTTTTGTTTTGACATAATTCTGTTATCGCACCGTAATCATCTAACCAGCCGGTAGTGCCGGAAACCACAGGAACATTGTCGTTGATGGCGGCAGAAATATTTGTTATGGCAGCTGTCGGAACGCTGAAATCTATTGCAACATCTGCATTTTTCAGTCCGTCGAAATTGTTGTTTTCCGTTTTTCGTAATATAACTTCATGACCACGGGCAGTGGCAATTTTTTCAATTTCCTGCCCCATTTTGCCATATCCTAATAATGCTATTTTCATTTTAAAAATTATATTTAAAACTCATTCCAAACTGATAAGAATAGTTTCCCTGATTGAAATTAAAGCTGGGTTCGACCGTTAAATCTTCGCTGATATCGAACTGCTTCAAATGTGCATCGACATTGGCATCGACAATATTCAGAATATAAATCCCGACCGTAATAGCGAGAGATAAGTCCCGTTGTCGCTGGGCAATCCGCATAGAACGTCTGATTCGGTCATCGTCCACATAATAATATTTGTCGTCGCGGTGTCCGCTCAACCTTCGTTTATATATGTCCCGAAATTCCTGATAAGCACTCTGATTGTCGAAATAAAAATACAAACCAACACCAATTCCGCCATAAACCAATGGAAGTTTCCAGTAACTTTTGTTGTAAATCTGTCCCAATCCGGGCAAAACCGCCGAATAAAAGGCTGCTCTGGACGGCGACAGGGGGTCTGATGCTCGGTCAAAGGAAGTTTTTTGCATGATGGGCTCAGACCAGGTCAGACTATCGTTCTGTCCGTAAAAATTACAGACAGAAAAACAGCATAATATCAATAACAGACCGGTTCTCACTTAATTTTCCAATAACTTAATAATACGTTCTAAATCTTCGGACGAATGAAACGGAATGTTGATTTTTCCTTTTCCGTTTGCGGCTACTTTTACATCAACTTTAGAGCCGAAAAACTGACTGATTACTTTTTTCTGTCTGTCCGAAATGGTATAGGTTACTTTTTTGGCTGCTGCTGTTTGTTTTTTCGGATTTTGCAGTTGTTTAACCAGATTTTCTGTTTCTCTTACCGACAGATTCTCACTAACGATTTTATGGTATAAATCCACCTGAATATCTTGGTTTTCCACACCAAGCAAAGCTCTGCCGTGCCCCATGGAAATAAAATTGTCCCGTATGCCGGTTTGGATAATCGGGTCGAGTTTCAGCAATCGCAGATAGTTGGTAATCGTTGAACGCTTTTTTCCAACACGCTCGCTCATTTGTTCCTGCGTCAGTTCGATTTCGTCAATTAACCGTTGGTAGGACAAAGCGATTTCGATAGGGTCTAAATCGTGACGTTGGATATTTTCTACCAATGCCATCATCAGAGAGTCGTTGTCATTTGCCAGACGAATATATGCCGGAATGGTAGCTAATCCTGCCAGTTTAGACGCTCTCAAACGGCGTTCGCCTGAAATAAGCTGATATTTGTTAAACCCTGTTTTACGGACAGTAATCGGTTGAATAACACCTAATTGTTTTATTGAAGACGACAATTCCTGTAAGGCATCTTCATTAAAATGTGTTCTCGGCTGGAACGGGTTGATTTCTATAGCATCAACGTCCAGTTCTATGATATTTCCAACGACCTTGTCGGCGTTGGCATCTTCTGCTGTTTTTATGTCGTTTTCAGGGTCTTTCAACAAGGAAGATAATCCTCGTCCCATAGCCCTTTTTTTTGTTGCTTTAGCCATTACTTCGCATTTTTGTTAATGATTTCTTCTGCCAGGCTCAGATAGTTGGTAGCACCGCGGCTGGTAGCATCGTAGTTGATAATGCTTTCGCCAAAGCTCGGTGCTTCACTCAATTTGACATTTCGCTGAATGATGGTTTCAAAAACCATATTGTTGAAATGTTTCTGTACTTCTTCTACCACCTGATTAGACAATCGCAGGCGGGAATCATACATCGTGAGCAACAATCCTTCGATATCTAAATTTGGGTTATGTACTTTCTGCACACTTTTTATTGTATTGAGCAATTTGCCTAAACCTTCGAGGGCAAAATATTCACATTGTATCGGGATAATCACCGCGTCGGAAGCGGTCAGAGCATTCAGTGTAAGCAATCCCAAAGAGGGGGCACAATCAATGATGATGTAATCGTAATTGTCTTTAATCGGTTGAAGTGCTTCTTTGAGCATATATTCCCGTCTTTCGATATCGACCAGCTCAATCTCAATAGCTACCAAATCAATATGAGCAGGAATTACGCTTACATTCGGGGCATTGCACGCCAAAATAGTTTCCTGTGCGGTGGCGGTATGTTCCAAAAGCTGGTAAGTTCCCAGTTCTACACTGTCCACATCTATTCCTAAACCGGAAGTCGCATTTGCCTGCGGGTCGGCATCAATCAATAAAACTTTCTTTTCCAAAACGCCGAGCGACGCAGCCAGATTAACTGATGTCGTTGTTTTTCCGACTCCACCT
Source organism: Avrilella dinanensis (assembly GCF_002807015.1). Classification (GTDB taxonomy): domain Bacteria; phylum Bacteroidota; class Bacteroidia; order Flavobacteriales; family Flavobacteriaceae; genus Flavobacterium; species Flavobacterium dinanensis. Next base: position 42,585 of record NZ_NIPO01000003.1, read on the forward strand.
TTCTGATTAGCTATAGCAATGATTTTACCCATTTGATTTCATTAGATTTTTAAACGGTAAAATTACAATAATTTGTGGTTTTTGAAAATCTTATTTATTAACAATTTGCTAAACTTAGAAGATACATAGAGAAAAGAGAAAAGAGGCAAGACAAGGGCACAGTTGCGATTTTCAGTTGTACTACTGCGAACTGCGACTTATCGGACGTGAAAATTTCTCCGAACTTTTGTTTGTAAGATTGTTGTAATGAATATTTTTTACAGCTTATTGCCTAATGCCTATTGCTTACAGCCAAACTAAACTCACTTGTTCCCTTTGGATTTAATCATCGCTTCAAGCATATCCCACATTTCGGTTGGAATCTTTTCTAACATATTAAATTGTCCTGCACCTTGTAGCCACTCGCCGCCGTCCATAGTAATCACTTCGCCGTTGATATATGCCGAAAAATCTGAAACCAGATAAGCCGCAAGATTTGCAAGTTCCTGATGTTCGCCCACGCGTTTTAGCGGTACTTTTTTGCTAAAGTCAAATTTTTCCTGCAAATCTCCTGGTAGTAATCTGTCCCACGCACCTTTGGTCGGGAAAGGACCGGGTGCAACAGCATTCATACGGATACCGTATTTTGCCCATTCCACTGCCAGACTGCGGGTCATTGCGAGCACGCCGGCTTTTGCCATTGCACTTGGAACTACATAACCCGAACCGGTCCACGCATAAGTGGTTACGATGTTTAGAACTGATTTGTTTTTTTTGCCTTTATCAATCCAGTGTTTTCCTAATGCCAGTGTACAGTTTTTAGAACCTTTTAGCACAATATCAATAATCGTGTCAAAAGCATTTGCCGACAAACGCTCGGTAGGCGAAATGAAATTCCCGGCTGCATTATTGACTAAAATATCCACTTTCCCGAACTGATTCAGCACTTCGTTCAGCATGTTTTCTACTTGATCATAATGACGTACGTCGCAAGCGATAGGTAAACACGTTCCGCCGGTTTGTGCGGTCAGTTCATCAGCGGTGTTTTTCAGCTTTTCCAAATCACGTGAGGTAATAGCCACTTTTGCACCTAATTCCAGAAAATAGGTAGTCATTGCTTTTCCCAATCCGCTTCCGCCACCTGTTACGATGATGACTTTATCTTCCAATGCGTTGTCACGCAGCATTTTGTCTGTATAATTCATTGGTATATTTTTTGGTAAATGAAAATTTCTATTCACATTTAAACAGGCTCTTAATGAGCTATCTTTTTACGCTTTACCAAATATAATGAAAATCTATGAACCTTATGATAACTTTTCCAATACGAGAGTATAAAATAATCGATGAACCATTTTGCCCGATTTACTTTTTACATGATCTTTCGCCTGTTGCGTTTCAACTATTGAAAATCCGGAATCTATGCACCATTTTTTGATCATGTCGAGATCGTAAAGCTGAAATCCGAAATCGGTAAAAGGCAATGTTTTCATAAAATCTGCATCGGCAAAAGTCAGGCAAAAATGTCCATTCGGAGAACAAACCCGATAGATTTCTTGTAGAAATGCTTGAGGGTTTTCCAAAAAATATACCGTGTTTACAGAGAAAATTCCATCAAAAAGATTTTTAGGATAGGGAAGTTCCAAACCGTCATACAGCTGAAAATCAGCTCTGTTGTTTTGTATATATGTTTGATTGGCAGTAACGGCTTCTTTGTGCATAAGTGCAGAAATGTCAATGCCAAAATATTGAATTTCAGTATGTGTTTTCAATATTTTAGTGACGTGGTGTGCGTTGCCATGACCGATTTCGAGTATTTTTTGCTTGCCTTTAATCTGAAGTAACTCAACAGCGTGATTTGTCATGGAAATATTCCCTTCGTGCATGTTTTTAGCGACGATTTTACCGAATTCCCCGGAAGGATTTCCTAATTGTTTTGCCAGTTCCTGCAATTCGTTTTCAGTCATGGTTATAGCGTGATAATCGTGAATTTTTGGTCTAACGGATTAAGATTTTCATACAATTTACTTAACAAATCATTACCGGCAATTTTGTAAAACTCAGCAAAATTAACTTGTCTTTCCTGCAAACTTCCGTTCGGGAATAATGATTCCTGTAGTTCCGATATTCGTTCCAGTTGCTCCCGATGTAGTTTTTTTTCTGCTTTCAGCATGCGTTTTTCGAGGTTTTGCAAACCTTTGATTTGCTTTTTTTCCTGAGCTTCTACGGCACCGATAAACGATTTGTCTGTTTGTTGAGCAATCAATCTCAGTGATTCAAACTGTTTTTGCAAAAATTGTTTTTGCTGTTCAAAATCAAATGTATTTGTAGATAATTCACTGGTTTTGGCAGTAATGAGTTTTTCTTTTTTTAGGAATAAATCCTGCCAAGTTATACCTAATTTGTCTGCTTTTTTACTTTGCTTTTCAGTGGATAATAAGACCGAATTTCGTAGTAAAAGCATGGGAAATGTAACGTTATGATTGTCAAAGACAGCCTTTAATTCCAACCAATAAGCCAGCTCTCCGCCGCCTCCGATGTAGCATAAATTCGGCAAAATCACTTCCTGATACAATGGTCGAAGAATCACATTCGGACTAAATTTTTCAGGATTATCATGCAATAATTGTGTAATTTCCTCTTCGGAAAAAGCAAGTGAAGTGTTTAATACCCTGTATTGATTATCTTCAAAAACAATTCGCTCACGTAAGTTATTTTCGATATAAAACAGATTGATTTCCCGAGGATTAACCTGAATGTTGTAATCAGACAAAATCGTGAAACTTTCTTCTGTCCACGATTTAGATTGTCTTTCAGTCAGTTCACGCTGAATGTAGGGGGCAAACATTTGCTTCAGTTCGGTATCGTCACCGTCGATGATAACCAACCCGTCGTTTCCGAAAAGTTCGTTGGCGAGATATCGCGTTGCGTCTGCCAGATTTTCGTGTTGCAGATAAGCATCGATAAACCATTTTTTGATTTGTTCTGCATTTTTTCCGATACCCAGATGTGTGGAAAAAGCTTCGTAAATTTCTTTCAAACCGTCAGTGTTCAATCTGCCTACTGGTCCCGAAGCATTTTTGTTCCATTTGAATTTGATATTTTCAAAATTGAAGAAACAAATTTCGTCAAAATCGTGGTCTTCCGTTGCCATCCAATATACCGGAACGAAGTTATAATCAGGGTATTGCTTTTTCAGTTCTTTACACAGATTGATGGTCGAAATGATTTTGTACAGGAAATACAACGGTCCTGTGAATAAATTGAGCTGATGCCCCGTCGTTACTGTAAAGGTGTTGTTTCTTTGCAGTGCGTCAATGTGATTTTGCGTGGACAGAGAAACAGTAAAACCTTGATATTGCCGGTTCAGGACACGGTGCAGTATCGCCCGATGGTTCGGATTAAAATTAGTGCTTTTTTCCTGAATTTGCGGAAGAAAATTTTCCTTGTTCGGAAAACGGTTATAAAGCGGTTGCAGTTCACTTTTCTGGTTGAGGTAGTCCGTAATTAACGCTGAAAACCACCCCGAATTCTGATAGCTCACACAGTCTGAAGGCATAAAATCATTTTTGGGCTAATTTACGAAATTATTTTGCTATTTAAGACTTTCTTTGAATGGCTTTTGATATGTAAAATGAAAGCATTAATTTTGTTAAGATGGTTACTTTAAAAACGTTTGATAACCTTGTTGATGCTCATTTGTTAAAAACAAAATTAGAGAGTGAAGGCGTTACGTGTTTTTTGTTTGATGAAAATATTGTGGCTCTTGACCCTTTGTATAATATGGCTGTGGGCGGAATAAAACTTAAAGTTGCTCATAAAGATATAGCGAATGCTTCCGAAATTCTCAGGCAGATAGAGCAAGCACATTACACAAACGAACAAAATGAAGTGATTCTTTGTGCCCGGTGTAAGTCGAAAAATATCGGTTATTTCCGGTCTTTTCGTGGGGCAAAAGGAACTTTGTCAATTTTATCTTTACTTCTATTTATGGTATATCCGATTTATTTCAAATATGTCTATAAATGCAAAGATTGTGGGCATGAATTTAGCTAAACAAAACCGTTCAATAGTTCTTTCTTCTATCCGAGTTTTTTCTCAATAATCCGATAAAAATAATCTTGCAGAAACGCTTTACAAGCCGTTTCGATAGCCAGCATTTCGTTGTTTTTGTTTCCGATAAGATTATTCTTCAGATGTGTGTCGTCTTTGTCATAAAATCCGGTAGCATTTTTACCGTCGAAAGTGCAGATATAATCGCCTTGAGCAAACACATATTGATTGTTCAGATAACCGACGAAAAATGGTGTTTCTTTCTCGCTGATTAAACTTCGCCCCCAACTTCTGAACGGTTTGTTATAACCGATGTAGTCAATCAACGTAGGGTAAATGTCGATTTGCTGAGCCAAATCGGTGCGTTTGCCCACCAGTTTTTTGTTTGGCGTGTAGAACAAAATCGGAACGGCAGACAGTTGCGTGCCATGCAGATAGAAATCATACAATTTTTGGTTGGTGTGGTCGGCAGTAATCACGAAAACGGTGTTGTCAAACCAAGGTTGTTTTTGAGCTTCTTCAAAAAAACGTCGGAAAGCGTAATCTGTGTAGCCTACGCATTGGTGCATCGGCAATTGTCCTTTCGGAAATTTGCCTTCATATTCAGCCGGAATCTGAAAAGGTTCGTGCGAAGTACAACTGAACATCGTTGCCATAAAAGGTTTGTTTTTCTGGTCTAAAGTTTCTTTCATAAACTGAAAAAACGGCTCGTCCCAAATTCCCCAAACCCCATCAAAATCGTCGTCATTATTGTATTCGGTTTTGCCATAATAATGGTCAAATCCGAGTATTTTACTAAAGCCTAAAAATCCCATTGAGCCATTTGGTGCTCCGTGAAAAAACGAGGTATCATAATTCATTTCATTTAAGATAGAAACCAGCGATTCGATATTTTGATTAGGAAAAGGCGAAGATGTGAAAGCATCTTTAAACGACGGAATTCCAGACAAAACCGACGACATACCGTGAATGGATTTACTTCCGTTGGCAAAAGCGTTGGTAAAATACAGACTTTCTTGTGCCAATGAATCTAAAAATGGTGTATAGCTCTGATAGTTTTCTATCGGATAATCTTCGTTGAACGCACCTACATATTCTCGTCCAAAGCTTTCGGTAATAAAAATGACGATATTGGGTTTGTCCGGATTGGTTCTGTCGTATTTTTTTATAGGATTTGCTTGATTTTCGGCTTGACTAACGGGCATATAATCAGGAATGACAAAACTCGTTTTTCCTACAGTACGCAGGATAGTAAACGGTGTGTTGAGAATCACGTCGGCGTGTGCCAGTTGTGTTACATGGCGGCTGGCATCAACGATGTTGAGTGGTCGGGTAGATTTTTTCAAATCGCCACGGATTCCGCCAAGCACAATCACGGCAGTCAGTAGCAGATAAAGAAAAGAGAAAGAAAAATAAACTTTTTTATTCGTGATGGTTTGAGGCTGGATTTTTACCTTTCTATATAGCCAAATCCAGATTGCTGCTGAGACGAAAAACAGTAAAAAAATGTACCAATATCGGGTCAGAAAACCAAAAAAAAGTGTCGAAAGATTGGATTCGTTTTCTAAAGTATCGAATACGTTGATGGTTGTTCGGGCTAAGGTAAATTTATAGTAAATGAAGTCAATAAAATTAGCAGAATACGGAATCAGGTTGCATACAAAATAAACGTAAAACAACATTTTCTGATAACTTTTCGATGTGTTTATCCACAGCGGGAGTACCGAAAGAAGAATAAATAAAGCGTTGGTGTAAAAAATACTGATAGTATCAAATGTGAGCCCGAATCCCTGTAAACGGAAAAACGTTCCGATGCTGTCCACATGCACCAAATTATCATTGAAAATCACAAAAAGCAAACGGGCTAAACCATAAAAAAGAAAAGCCAGCAATAGTCTGTATAACAACAAAAGTGCTTCCTGAAAACGCAAATTATTTTTTAACATATCCGAAACCTAATATTTACACAAAGGTAAATCATTCGAACGAATTGATGTTTTTTCCTTAATTCTTTCTCAGGTAACTAATGATTTTATCTGTGGCACCTCGTTGTTTTTCGACATAACCGGAATTGTTTTGCCCTGATTTTCGTCGCAGTTCTTCGTTGTTAATCAACTGATTCATCGTTTGGTCAAACGTCGCTTGGTTGGTCACAACCATACAGGATTTTTGACTGACCAAATCTCTCGCCTCTTTGAATTTTTCATATTCCGGACCAATAATAACAGGTAAGCCATACGTTGCTGGTTCCAAAATATTGTGAATACCTGCTCCAAAACCGCCACCCACATAAGCCATGTGGGCATAACGGTAAATCCGGGTCAGCAAGCCAATGGTGTCGATAATGAAAACCTCACTGTTTTTTATTTCTGTGGTCGTACTTTTGGTGTATCTGACCGATTTTTTCTTCAGTGAACTTTCGAGCCGGGCAATGTTTTTTTCTTTAATGTCGTGCGGAACGATGATGTATCTGATATCTTGCTTATTCTGGTTGATGAAAGAAGAAATCAGTTCTTCGTCTTTTGCCCACGTACTGCCGAAAATGACACATAATTTATTGTCAATAAAAGTTTCTATGTCGGGCAAATTAGTTTGTTGGAGCGTGATTTCATATACCCGGTCAAAGCGAGTGTCGCCGGCAATAGTTACGTTGCTATAACCGATAGATTGCAACAGCTTTTGCGAATTGTCGTCCTGTACAAAAAAATGTTCAAAAGCCTGTAACGATTTGCGGTAGAACTTTCCTGATTTTTTAAAAAACAGTTGTTTTTCGCGAAAGATTCCCGAAACCAGAAATGTGCGTATGTTTTTGTTTTTCAGTTGCTTTAAATAATTTGGCCAGAAATCATATTTTACAAAAAAAGCTATTTTCGGCTGAACTAAATCAATGAATTTCTTAGCATTTTTTGGTGTATCCAAGGGCAGGTAAATCGTAATATCAGCCACAGGATTATTTTTACGGATTTCATATCCCGATGGAGAAAAAAAGCTCAACAGGATTTTATATTCCGGGAAATTTTTCCGCATTTCCTGTATAATCGGCAAGCCTTGCTCGTACTCGCCCAACGAAGAAACATGAAACCAAATATATTGTTCCTGCGGATTAATTTCTTTGTTCAGATAATCCCAGACATATTTTCGTCCGTGGATAAAGCTTTTCATTTTACTGCTGAAAATTCCGGTAACAGGCAGAAAAAATGCAGTCAGACGAATAAGCAGATTGTATAATTTTTGCATAAGCGGATTTTTAAGGTCTGTCCCAAAACGGTGCTGGTTCAATGTTTAAAGCCCGCAAATATACGTATCCTTGTCCGCGATGATGAACTTCATTGTCAATAAAATATAGAATGTTGCTGTAAATAGGAAAATTAAACATTCCGAAAAGATTAAATGTTTCCTGAAAACGTTCTTCCGGAATCAGATTATACAAGCGGTTAATTTCCGGTGTAGCTTCGTCCCACGCTTCCAGAAGTGCTGCTTTGGTATGGTAAGGTAAATCGTGACTGAAAGGCTCGTCTTTATGATTAACCATCGCATCTAATCCAGGTACGGCAATAGAGATTAATTCTTTTACCATTTCGGAAAAAGGTCGCATTCCGCCAATACTGAATTCAAATAATTCCTTTTCCGGGAATTGTTCAATAATCTTTCTTGTCAGAGCTCTGTGCCCTTGCCAAGTGGTTAATAACTGTTCTTTGTTGATGATTGTTGCTGTCATTGTGTAAGGGTTTCGTTATTTATCTATACAAAAGTAAAAAAATAAGTGATGTTATCAGAATGATTATTTGTATTTTTGAATATCAAAATTCAACGAGATGAAAAATATACAAATGGTTGACTTACAGGGTCAATATCAAAAAATAAAAAATGAAGTTAATGATGCTATTCAACAAGTTTTAGATACTTCGACTTATATTAATGGTCCTTTGGTGCATGAATTTCAGCAAAATTTGGAAAGATATATGGAAGTCAAACACGTGATTCCTTGTGCTAACGGTACAGATGCACTTCAGATAGCGATGATGGCGTTAGGATTACAACCCGGCGATGAGGTTATTACGGCAGATTTCACTTTCGCTGCAACCGTTGAAGTGGTCGGATTACTTGGTTTAACGCCCGTTTTGGTTGATGTGGAAGAGGATACCATGAATATTTCGGTGGAAGCTATCCGTAAAGCAATTACACCAAAAACCAAAGCGATTGTTCCGGTACATTTGTTTGGTCGTGCGGCTAATATGGACGAAATCATGGCAATTGCTAAAGAGCATCAGCTGTTTGTGATTGAAGATAATGCACAGGCAATCGGTGCGAATTATACTTTTGCAGATGGCAGAAAGCAAAAAGCAGGAACGATTGGCGATGTCGGAACGACTTCTTTTTTTCCGTCTAAAAATTTGGGGTGCTATGGCGACGGCGGTGCGATTTTTACCAACGATGATGATTTGGCACATACCATCAGAGGAATCGTAAACCACGGTATGTACAAAAGATATTACCACGATGTAGTTGGCGTGAATTCCCGATTAGATTCTGTGCAGGCAGGAGTGCTGAATGTGAAACTATCATATTTAGACGCTTATAATACAGCTCGTCGAAAAGCCGCTGATGCTTATAATCGGGCTTTTTCGGCTTGTTCACACATTATTACACCACAATTCGATATGCAGGGTGATAACCATGTTTTTCATCAGTATGTACTTCGAATTACAAACGGAAAACGCGATGAATTATTAACACACCTACAATCTCAAAATATCGCTTGTGCGATTTATTATCCAATTCCGCTGCATTTGCAAAAAGCGTATGCTGATGAACGCTATCGGGAAGAAGATTTTACCGTGACCAATCGCTTGTGCGAGGAGGTTCTTGCCTTGCCGATGCATACAGAACTTGATGATGAAACTATTAGTTATATCACGAAAACGATTTTGGAATTTTTGGATTAGAAACGCATAATATATAGAATATGAAAATTATATTTTCCTTAATCTTCGGTATGTTTTTTATGTATATTGGGAGGGCTCAGGAGCATAAACATAAAGTTTATTATGAAGAAACTGATACAGGAGAATTTACATTTTTTGCTGAAAATGATGAATATTATCCAATAAGTATTAAGCTAAATTTTCTTTTAAAAAATATGCAACTAAATGATATAGGTTATAAAATTTACACAATTGCTGGGAAGGCAAAACAAGAATTGACAACCTTGAAAGTAATAAGTAGGACCAGACCATATCAATTTTCATATACGTACATATATAATATGGGAGATGATAGTTTAGAAGACTATGATAAAGATTATGTGTATCATTTACCTTATCAAAAAGGTTTAATTTTTAGACTTATACAAGGTTATAACGGCTCATTTTCTCATAAAAACGAAAATTCTTTAGACTTTTCAATGCCTGTTGGTACAGAGATAACAGCTATTCGAGAAGGAATTGTTGTGAAAGTAGAAGATTCTAATAATAAGAACTGTGCTTCAATAGAATGTGCAGAATATAATAATTTTGTGACTATATATCATTCAGATGGGACCTTTGCAGATTATTTGCACATTAAACAAGGTGGAGCTTTAGTTAAAGAAGGAGATAGGGTAGTGAAGGGACAAGTTGTCGCACTAAGTGGAAATACTGGGTTTAGTTCAACACCTCATTTGCATTTAGAAGTTTTTAAACAAAGACTTAATGCTAAAGAAACTTTACCAACTAAATTTTTATTGGAAAATGGCAAAATTGATTTTTTGGAACAGAATGAGTCTTATAAACGGGTCTTATAGTGGGAAAAATACATTAAAGAAGTAACTTAAAATATGGCATAATACTGAAAAATAGTTGGTAAAAACCTTTGTAAGTCTTATGAATAAAGGGCTGGGTAAAAGTTTTATGAAA